>JAFXFY010000026.1 GCA_017513365.1 Alphaproteobacteria bacterium
CGCAAATGTCTTCGTTATCGCCCATATACCAGTTGCCGTCTACTTGCTCACCATTTAAAACACCGACATAAATATCTTGAGTGTCGGCTGAATTTTGCAAAATCATTTTGCACACGCTTGTCGGCACTTTTTCCACCATAATAGACGGTTCAGAATCCGTATTTTGAAACACATCTATGATATAGCCTGAACGGCCTTTAATGTCCCAATCTTCGGGGATAACAATTTCGGATTGATTGCGAAACACTTGCTGAGCCACATCAATCATACGCATATTAACATCATTAATAATTTCATTCGCCCGCCATTTATCCATGCCGTAAGAATACCCCATAACACCACCGATGGATAATACGCCGATAACTGCTAAAACACCAATGATTTCAACCATAGAACGGCCGGATTCATACTTTTTCATAGAAATATACTTCCTTTCAATTTTTAAACCAAAACAAAACCACGCTTTTATAAAAAAGTGTGGTTGGAAGCTAGAAACTACTTATCGCAAATAGTATGATATATTGACCCATTGGGCTATTTTATCATCTTCCAACCGGTGTTGGAAGAATTTTATATCCTGTGTCATCAGGACAGCGATAAAGAGGCTTCTAGACCTCGGGGACAAAACTTGTCCTTGAAGACAATCTAACAAAAAGAAAAACGAAACGCAATACAAAAATGAAATTCTTATAAAAATTATTATAGATATAAAAAATACGACCTGTCGGTCGTTTTATTTGGTGGGTGCGACAGGGATTGAACCTGTGACCCCTACCGTGTGAAGGTAATGCTCTCCCGCTGAGCTACGCACCCAAAAAAGTAAGGATTTTTCTTAGTGGCTCCAGCGGTAGGGCTCGAACCTACGACCGATCGGTTAACAGCCGATTGCTCTACCACTGAGCTACGCTGGAACAACGAAATAGTTTTTATCACAACAAAAACAAAATTGCAAGTACTTTTTTTGAAAAAAATTATTTTTTTATCATTTTATTTGCAAAAAACATTTATCCAAGTAATCCGTTTGGTACAATCAACTCGGCCTCAGTTGAGGCCAACACATCTTCCAACGTTGAATGTGGACTGATTTCTTTTAATAATAAGCCTTGTTTTGTTACTTCAATAACAGCCTTTTCTGTAATAATTAAATCAACTTCACCCGTCGCCGTCAACGGCAACGTACATTCCTTTAAAATCTTTGGAGCCCCTTTGGCTGTATGTTCCATCGCCACAATCACTTTTTTGGCCCCAACAACCAAATCCATAGCCCCACCCATACCAGGGACCAATTTCCCAGGGATAACCCAATTGGCAAGATTACCTTTTTCATCAACCTGCAAAGCCCCTAAAACCGTGGCATCAATATGCCCGCCACGAATCATGGAAAAAGATAAAAAGCTGTCAAAATATGCTCCACCTTCTTTAATTGTCACCAAAACACCACCGGCATTGGAAATACGATTATCACGATTCGTTTCATCTGCCTTTGGCCCTACGCCGATAACACCGTTTTCCGAGTGCAACATAACATGCATAGAATCCGGAATATAGTTGGCCACTTCAGTTGGTAATCCAATTCCAAGGGTAATCGCTTCTCCCCCTTTAAATTCCTTTGCGACACGGCGGGCAATCACTTCACGAACTTGTTCCTGTGTTAATTCCGTCTTATCCCTCCTTCGGCACAATATAATCAACTAAAACCCCAGGGACTACAACTTCATTGGGATCCAAAGCCCCATCAATGTACTCTTCGGCCTCCACAATAACCGTAGCACCAGCTAGAGCCATCACCGTATTAAAATTACGTGTTGTACCAAAATATCCCAAATTACCGTATTTATCGGCTTTATCTGCATAAATAAGGGCAATATCGGCCTTCAACGGTTTTTCCAAAAGGTACTTTTTCCCATCCACTTCAATGACTTGCTTGCCTGTTTCCACAACAGTTCCAACACCCGTTGGCGTTAAAATACCGCCAAGCCCTGCCCCTCCGGCACGAATGCGTTCTGCCAATGTCCCTTGGGGCACCAACTCAACCACCATTTCTCCATCATGCATTTGACGACCGGTTTCCGGATTCATTCCGATATGAGTCACAATTGCTTTTTTAACACGCTTATTAGCCACCAATTTGCCCTTATCCGAATCAATAAATGACGTATCGTTGGCAATAATGGTTAAATTTTTTGTACCGTTTTCTAACAGTTTTTCAATGACACGTGTTGGTGAGCCACATTTTAAGAAACCGCCAATCATCACAGACATACCGTCTTGAATCAGTTTAGCCGCCTCGGCATCAGTTATTACTTTTGTCATAGCGTTTTACTCCGTTGTTAGGTTATGCCCGATGGTAATTAAGGATTACTCACTTTTTTCAGTGTTTTGTTCCAAAAATTTTTCAAGCCAATGGATATTGTACATGCCGTCAATAAATTCCGGATTTTCAATGATTTTTTGATGAAGGGGAATCGTCGTGCGAATGCCTTCAATCACAAATTCATTTAAGGCCCGTTTCATACGCATCAATACGCCGTTTCTGGTTCTACCATGCACAATTAATTTTGCCACCATACTATCATAGCAAGACGGCACCGTATAACCCGCATACATACCGGAATCAACACGCACATCCAATCCACCCGGCACATGCCATTGACCGATTTTCCCCGGCCATGGAATGAAAGTATTCGGATCTTCGGCATTAATACGGCATTCAATCGCATAACCGTTAAAGTGAATATCCTCTTGCTTATATCCCAAAACAGCACCACTGGCGACACGAATTTGATCACGCACGATATCTACACCGGTAATTGCCTCGGTAATCGGATGTTCCACTTGCACACGGGTATTCATTTCTAAGAAATAAAACTGCCCATTTTCATATAAAAACTCAATAGTACCGACATTGCTGTAGCCCAATTTTTTCATGGCAGATGTCGCGATTTCACCGATTTTTTGGCGTTGAGCAGCATTCAAAGCCGGCGACGGCGTTTCTTCTAATACCTTTTGATGGCGACGTTGCAATGAACAATCACGTTCACCCAAATGCACAACATTACCATAATTATCGGCCAAAATTTGAATTTCAATATGACGAGGTGTTTGTAGATATTTTTCAATATAAACCACATCATTGGCAAAAGAATTTTTAGCCTCTTGTTTCGCAAGTGTAAAGGCTTCAGCCATTTCAGTCGGATTATTAGCCACTTTCATCCCTTTTCCGCCACCACCGGCAGCAGCCTTAACAATAACGGGATAGCCAATCTTTTCACCCCACATGAGGGCATCGTCAACCGTTTTTACTTCACCTTCCGACCCTGGAATGACGGGTAATCCGGACTCAATAGCGGCTTGTTTTGCCGTTACTTTATCACCCATCATACGAATCATTTTAGGACTCGGTCCAATAAAGACCATGCCATGAGCCTCAACCATTTCGGCAAAATCGGCATTTTCGGACAAAAATCCATATCCTGGGTGAATAGCGTCTGCACCGGTCATCATCGCAGCCGAAATAATAGCAGCCTTATTTAAATAAGAATCTTTTGCCGCAGCTGGACCAATACAAACAGCCTCATCTGCCAATTTTACATGCATTGCATTCGCATCGGCCGTTGAGTGAACCGCAACGGTTTTTATACCCATTTCTTGACAAGCACGGTGAATGCGCAACGCAATTTCGCCACGGTTGGCGATTAAAACTTTTTCAAACATATTTTAAGCCACACTAAACAAAGGTTGACCATATTCTACCGGAGAGCCGGATTCCACCAAAATCTCAACCACTTTACCAGATTTTGTGGATTTAATCGGATTAAAGGTCTTCATAGCCTCAACCAAACAAACCGTTTGACCGACAGAAACCGTATCCCCAACTTTTACAAACGGATCAGATTTCGGATCTTTGGACAAATACACAACACCAACCATCGGGGAATCAATCGTGTCATATTTCGGGGTTTCCGGCTCAATAGCGACAGGAGCCGGCGTCGCTTCTACCACGGCTGGAACCGGAGCTGAACCGGCGACTGCAACG
>JAFXFY010000027.1 GCA_017513365.1 Alphaproteobacteria bacterium
TGAAACCATCTTACTGCAAGCCGAAATTTTGGAACTGAAAGCCGATCCGGACAGAACAGCCGAAGGTGTCGTGGTTGAAGCCCGCATGGATAAAGGGCGTGGTTCCGTTGCCACCGTTTTAGTGCAAAAAGGAACGTTAGATGTTGGCGATATTTTTGTGTGCGGTAATGAATGGGGACGGGTTCGTTCTTTGTTCAATGATCGTGGACAACGGGTACAATCTGCCACACCGGCTCAACCGGTTGAAGTGATTGGGTTGCAAGGAACACCGGCGGCCGGTGATGACTTTATTGAAGTGGAAACCGAGGCTCAAGCTCGTGAAATTTCTGCCTATCGTCAACGCAAAGCCCGTGAAGTTTTACAAGTTAAAACTATGAGTAGTGCCGAACACTTGCTGGCTAAAATTAAGGCCGGTGAAATCAAAGAATTACCGGTTGTTATCAAAGGCGACGTACAAGGGTCTGTTGAGGCACTTAACGGTATTTTGGCTAAAATCCGTAACGAAGAAGTTAAAGTTTCCATTATCCACAGCGGTGTTGGCGCTATTAACGAATCCGATGTCTCTTTGGCCAGAGCCAGTAAAGCCATTGTTATCGGCTTTAATGTGCGTGCCAATCCGACGGCTAGAGAACTCGCCAAACGGGATGGTGTAGATATCAGATATTACTCAATCGTTTATGATGTGGCTGATGATATGAAATTGGCGGTTGAAGGATTGTTAACACCAGAATTGCGTGAAAAAATCTTGGGCTATGCCGAAGTGCGTCAAGTTATTTCCGTATCCAAAGTCGGCAAGGTGGCCGGTTGTATGGTTAAGGAAGGCCTTGTCCGCCGTGGCGCCAAAGTTCGCATTTTACGTGATGGTGTTGTGATTTATAACGGTGCCCTCACACAACTCAAACGCTTTAAAGACGATGTTAAGGAAGTCAAAGAAAGCTTTGAATGCGGTATGAGTTTTGAAAACTATGATGATGTCAAAGTCGGTGATGTCGTTGAATGCTATGAAATGGAAGAAATCGCCGTTAAACTTAAATTAAATGACAATATTTAAGGAGGGGATATGGTGAAACATTTAGCATCAAAGGCTCCTTCTCAACGACAACTGCGTGTGGCGGAAGAAATCCGCCATGTGCTGGGTCGGATGATGAGCCAAAACGATTTGTTCATTGACGGATTAAAACCGTCTCTGATTATGATTACCGAGGTTCAAATTTCACCGGATTTAGCCTATGCAACGGTCTTTGTTCGTGGAATTGGTGATGTGGATACAACTGAGCAAGTGGCTTTGTTGAATGACCATAAGGGGCCATTTAGATACCGTGTCGGTAAATCTATCAGATTACGTATTGTGCCGAATTTGATTTTCCGTGAGGATAGCGCTTTTGAAGAATCTGATCACATTGCTAGTATTTTAAGTCATCCGACGGTTCGGGCCGATGTTGAAAAATATCGGGATGATGAAATGATAGATGATACTTCTGACGATTTTGAATCTGATGAGGAATAATCAACAAAACGCACGATAACAAGTGCGTTTTTATTACTGTTAAGGATAGTATATGTCAGTCCAGAAAAAAGCTCTTCCTGAACATTTTGAGGTACCAATAGAGTCTATATTAGCCTTTGCTCATAAGGATTTGCCGACCGATTTTGAGGGGATATTTTTCTTAAAATATGATAAGCGAGATGATGCGTTTGGGATTAGCGAGTGGAAAAAAACATTTGATCAAGATGCGCGTTATTTTTTTTCATTTCCGCCATACGCGGGAAAACCACCTAAAGAGGCAGGTGATATTAATGCTGAGCAAGTTGATTATTTATTGGTCTATCAACATGGTGGTGTGCAAGAAATTATTGGGACTTATGGGGCTTTTCGGTCAAAATATTACTATCAGGGTGTTGATGAACAAGGTGTGGCTGTGCAAGGGCATCATAATGGTTGGAGTTTGTATGTGATTACAAATCCAAACAATAAAAAGATGGCAGAATATGGATTTTTAAATGCGGCTGGTGTATCTATTTTGTCAGTGTTTTATGAAGCAGGCATGCGACAGGTAGTTGTGGAGTCGCATATAACAAACTGGCGTTCAAATTCGTTTGTTCGGTGGATGGGCTTTAAAAATCCAATTCATATCACGCAAATATCTCAAAATCATGATGCCTCTCAAGGCGAGGTTATTCCAACTTTTCATAAATTTTATGTGTCCGATTTATCTGCGATTATTCGGCATATGGAAAAATCAGCAGAAGTACGCAAGTGTCAATATTTTCGTAAAAATGGGCATTATCGCTCGTTTGTGTATGCTGATACAGCAAAACCACTTGATTTAAGCGGGCAACCCATGATTGACCAAATACACGATAAAATATTTAATAAATTTAAGCAGATAGGCGATAACTTTGTAAAACAA
>JAFXFY010000028.1 GCA_017513365.1 Alphaproteobacteria bacterium
GCCAATTGCATGGTCTTTTTGGCACCAAAGCCGAGTTTGCGAGAGGCCTCTTGTTGCAACGTAGAAGTCGTAAAAGCCGGTGCCGGATTACGTTTTGTTTGTTTGCGTTCAATGGTACCGACTTAGAAAGAGGCATTTTCCACTCGTGTTTTAATATCGCCTGCAATTGTGGAGTTATTTAAAGAAAACTTATCCAGTTTTTGCCCGTCAACGTGGGTGAGTTTAGCCGTAAATTTTTCCTGACGCAGTGTATTTAAATCGGCTTCTACCCCCCAGTATTCTTGAGAAATAAAGCCAGCGATTTCTTCTTCACGTTCACATACTAAACGAAGCGCAACTGATTGGACACGACCGGCAGATTTTGCCCCCGGCAATTTACGCCACAATAACGGAGAAATATAAAAGCCCACCAAATAATCTAAGGCTCGTCTGGCCAAATACGCATCAACCAATTGCATATCAATATCACGTGGATTTTGAATGGCTTCTAAAATTGCCTTTTTGGTAATTTCATGGAATACCACCCGTTTTACCGGAAAATCATCTTTGATTTTTTTGCGTTTTTTCAGTTCTTGTAATACATGCCAAGCAATAGCCTCTCCCTCACGGTCAGGGTCGGAAGCCAAATACAGTTCATCTGCCTTAGATAACGCCTTAATAATTTCCCGAACAGTGCGTTCGCCTCTGGCTTGTACTTCCCAATCCATGGCAAAATCTTCATCCGGACGCACAGACCCGTTTTTAGCCGGCACATCACGAATATGACCAAAACTGGCCATTACCTGATAATCTTTTCCCAGATATTTATTGATTGTTTTTGCTTTTGCGGGGGATTCCACAATGACAAGTTTCATATTCATTTCCTTTTTAATCAAATAATAAAGAAACACGTCCACCCGGATGACGTTCTATCCGGCCAGCCAGTTCTAATTCTACCAAAATAATGCTGACAATTTGTACCGTTAACTCTGTACCACGAATCAGCTCATCAACACCTGTGGGTTGAGAAGATAAACTGTCTGTGATAATTTTTCTGGCTTTATCCAATTCATTATCACTGACGGATGGATAAGACGGCATAATTACCTCATCAAATGCATCGGGTTCGTTAAAACGATGTTGGTTAGTTAAATCTTCCAATTCATACAAAATATCGGTTGCATTTTCTACCAATGTTGCCCCTTGTTTAATCAGTTTATTAGGACCTTCACTGCGGGCATCAAGCGGAAAACCGGGGACAGCGAACAATAAGCGTTCTTGTTCTTTAGCCAAACGTGCCGTAATGAGTGAACCGGATTTTCCTTGCGCCTCAACCACACAAACCCCTTTAGACAAACCGGAAATAATTCGGTTACGTCTGGGGAAATTTTGTGGTGAAGTCGGCGAGCCAAACGGTAATTCGGAAAGAACACATCCGCGTTCGCAAATTTGTTTAAATAAAGCATCATTTTCGGCCGGATATACTTCATTGAGAGGGGTCCCGACAACGGCTATTGTGCCACCCATACCAATATCGGCCCCCAACGCTCCCTCATGAGCCGCCGTATCAATCCCTTTTGCCATTCCCGAGACAACAACATAATCCTTTTGCGCCAAATCTAACGCCAATCGTCTGGCAAATGACCGGCCATTCAATGAGGCATTACGGGTACCAACCAATGCCACGGCATTTTTTTGAGTCAGGACAAAATGCCCCCTAGCAAATAAAACCGGAGGCATATCCGTTGTTTTTTTGAGTAATCGTGGATAATCTTTTTCACCCGATACGATAATTTGTGTATCAAATTCTTCTGCTAATCGTAATTGTTCATCAACTTGTCGTTCATCGGCGATTTTAATTTCACGAGTACGACCACCACGACGCGCAAACTCATCCACATGAGCTAAAGCCTCCTTCGGCGTACCAAAGAAACTCAATAAACTGTGAAAGGTAATCGGACCTACATTTTCACTGAATGCCAACTGCATCCATTCTTTTTTTTGTTGTTCAGATAACATTATTGTGCTTTCTTTTTCAAATTAATTTTGGATTCTTCACCCTTAATCAAACGTTTTATATTATCCTTATGGCGCCAAAAAGACAAAACGGCCAAAGCCAAATAAAATACCGCCGGAATAACCCCTGAAAAAACGAGAGCATACACCGGAGCCAATGCCAATGCCGTTAAAGCCGACAGTGATGAATATCTAAATGAAACCGCCATTGCCAGCCATGTGAGCGCCGTCAAAATCCCCGCAAAAGGTGTCATTGTCAACATTAACCCAAGCGTTGAAGCCACCCCCTTACCGCCTTTAAACTTTAGCCAAATTGGGTAGTTATGACCTATCACAGCAGCCGTACCAGCAATAAATCCCATAGTCGGAGAAGCGTATAAAAATGTACAAAGCAATGCAATAATGCCCGCTTTACCAATATCAAAGACCAATGTTAAAAATGCCAAATCTTTGCGACCGGTTCTGAGTACATTTGTTGCCCCGATATTACCGGAGCCGATTTTACGAATATCGCCCACTCCCCCCAAACGAGTAAAGACCAATCCAAACGGGATAGACCCGAAAATATACCCCAATGAAGCCGATACAAAAGCAGAAAACAGCATTTACAAACTCCTTTTTTGAATAAAATTGTACTTATATTTATACAGGCTTTTAAATTAAATGCAAGTAAAAAATCCTTTTTTAAAAGTGATAAGATTAAATTTAGACACTATTATATTATATATAATGTCTTTGTAATAAAAAATATTTGACAAATATAACACTTATATGCTAAAATATGCGCAATTTTATGAAAGGATACAAAAATGATTTTTGAAAAACCACACACAGAAACAATAATTTTTTCAGATGAAAAATTATCTTTTTCCCGAAAAATAATGATGGGATTGTTGGCTGTAGCCATAGTGAGCGGTGCCATAGGCGGGTACGTTCAACATAATACTATGGTAAAAGCAACACAAGTAAATGCCGTAAAAATGCCTCATTCTGCTACCATTCAACAGGTTAGAGAATAAAATCCATTTTATAAAACAACAAATATCCCTCCGATATAAAACCGGAGGGATATTTAATTCAGCGTATACCACCTAACCTATTGTATTTTGATTATCGGATACCGCCCGTTGAACCGATTGGGTAGCAATACGTTGCGGTTTGGATTCAGCAACCATTTGCAAATAAGCCTTCATCAGATTATTATCGGCTATATCCGCCGGTGTTTTACCCTCGGCATTTTTGGCACTAACATTGGCACCCTTTTGTACCAAAGCCACCACTTCATTATTAAATCCGTTCTGAGCAGCATAATGCAGTGCTGTCATACCATCTTTGTCGGCCAAATTCACACCATAGGCATCCATTTTGTCCAGCAACAATTTGGCAAATTCAACCCGCGTTGTGTGATAACCGTGTGGTTCGCCATGACACATATATTCGGCGTAATATTCACCCATTTTAAAGGCTGAAACAAGAGGCGTTTCATCATTATTATTAAGGGCATTGACACTGATTTTAGGTGCCAAGACAGAAAATAGTTGTTCTCGTGCCTCTTTCCCTCTATTTTCATTTTTATCAAATGCGGTAGCCCATATGTGCAATAAGGTATTACCGTTATCATCACGCCGTGTCAAATCGGATTTTGATAAAATGCTTAATAAACTGGCGACACGTTCATCGGAATAGGCCTCTCTCATCATACCAAACAACAAAGGTACCGACGTGGTTTCTTTACTATGCCAATGTTCTTTATATTCCACTGTCATATCCGAAACATCGTGTCCGTTTTCAACCGCACAAACAACATAATCAAAATAATCGGATTTTTGGCTTAAAATATCCAGTGGCGTTTGCCCCTTTGCGTTGGATGTTCTTAAATCGGCACCAGCCGCTAATAATAGCTCAAACCCTTCTACGTTGGAAACACAACCTTTTAAATACTCTGTCATAATCGTTGTGCCATTCGGCCATACCTCATTTAAGTATTCTTTCGGTGTCGCAGCAACCAATACCGGATGAACACTAACTCTTGGATTTCTGGCCAACGGAATATAACCGTCATTATTTTTCACACCGGCATTATCCAAAGAAACACCCTGTTTAACCAAGATATCTGTATGTTCAGGAAAACGATGCAAAAATGTATTGCCGTTTTCATCTACGGCATTCGGATTACCGCCTTTATTAATAAAAGTAATAACCTCGAACCACGTTGTTATTTTTCGTAATTCAGAAAACTTTTTAGCTTCTTTTACTAAACTTCCTTCATTTTTAGGACTACGAGATTTAAAAAATCCAAACATATTTTGCTCCTATTTAATTGTATTTTGATTATCTGTTCTAAGTGTTTGTCCGGTCACCGGTTGAGAAGCAATTTTTTGAGGCTTTGGATTATACACGTATCCGGAATGGAATTTATAGTCATCTGCACAACTTAAAGCCAATATTCTTAAATACTCATGAGCAATACCTGTTGCATATTCATGCGGTTGTTTGCCTTCATTATTACGGGTATGAGCATAGGCACCGGCCTTAACCAATACAGGAATCAATTCCGTCAAACCGGCACGGGCAGCGTGATGAAGTACCGTATCGCCATCGTTATCTTTAGCCTTAACATCGGCACCATTTTTAAGTAATAATCTCGCCAACTTTTCGTCTTTTTGTTCAATGGCTTCCATCAATAACGTTTTGCCGTTTTCTTTTTTACTATCAAGATTGACCCCATACGGTATCATCATAGAAACGACTGTTTCCTTATTTGACGCACGACAACAATCAAGCGGTGTTTGGCCTTTGGCATTCGGCACATTCGGATTGGCTCCTTGTCTTAATAAAACAGGCAAAATCTCCCCATCTTCGTGTTCATCCAACACCATAGATATTTTGGATAAATAAGAGGTCAAAACCGTTTCACCATTTGGATATACACGATTTAAATTTTCTTGGGACGTTAATTCAACCAATTTAGCCAATGACGGATCTGACATTTTAGCATGATAGTTCCATAATGGCGCATTATTTTCAATAGCCGTCATCAACGGAGAATAACCGGCCTTATTTAACCGATTAACGTCACAACCACGTTCTGATAATTCTTCGGATAAATGCGGATAAACATGCGCCAATGTATTACCATTAAAATCAACAATCGTTGCATCCCCACCGTTTTCCAAATATTCGACCATACCCTCTATCGGTAAAGAGAAAATGGAAGCGGTTAAAAAATGATTCGCTTTATCCGACTCCAAAGCGCCATACGGATGAACCGCCATTGAAACGGTACCATTTGTTTCATGATTTATATCAGAATTCATTTTGTTTGTATCAGACATATTCATTTCCTTTCAGTTTTGTATATTTTGCATTATACACCAGTTCAAAAATTTTGTCAAAACTTTTTTAATCTTTTATATGATCGGTTCCATTTGTTGGGCGAGAGTCATCATGTCCGGCAATCTTTATGGGTGGCAAATTGTTTAACTGAATAATTTTATGTACAAATTGTTCAAACTCTTTGGCCCGTTCAGGATAACGCGTGTGATAAAAAATATCGTATTCAGCCGCCAATTTTGCCGGCTGTATAATTTGAGAATCCATACAAAAAGCTACACCATTTTTAAAACAATCGGATTCAGTCAAACAAATACTGACCTCTTTCGGCATATCACGATTTTCAATAATAAATGTTAATTTCTTTTCGGGACAGCTAACCCAAGATACATCATAAGATTTGGCACTGTGCGACATAAAATCTGGCATTTGTTCCACATAAACTTCTTGCATTTTAGCTCCGTTAAAAGCCGATTCCATTGCCATTTTAATACCTCTAAGTAATGCACCTCGGCGAACAGGCTTTTTCATTTTGTTTAGAGCCTTACACAAATTGAGAGATAAAAAACTTGTCAGCCAATCGTATTTTTGCTCAATTAAATCATCGGCCAACACATAAACGAACAAACATTTTTTGTACAAATCATCCTGATCCATTTTTAAAATATCTGCACACGCATCTATGGAAAATACAGAGGCATTTGACATATTACCTCCTTTGATTTTGATTATCACCATGGTTGTTATTGCCATCGTTATGATGTGCAATCGGACGAGGAGACAATCCGTTTATTTCAAAAACCTTTGCCATAAGGGTATCAAACTCTTTGGCACGTTCCGGATAAGTCAAAGAACAAAAACGATTATATTTTTGTAAGATATTTTCACCTTCTCCGGAAAATAATTGCATACAACTTTTTATACCATATTCAAAAGCTTCATCTTCTCCCATTCGGATGGGTTGCCCTTTTTCCAGTTGCCCAATTTTTTCCTCAAGGCGCTCTTGTTTTTTACGGTCATGTTTGTAATCACGATCCACAATGATTTGTTGATGGGTTCTTAAATCAAATTTTATAACCTCACCCCCCAAACGGAATTGCTGCTGTTCCCTTAACTGCTTCTGCAAATGTGTTAATTCGGGTGTATCTTTATTCCACATTTCCATTTTCCAATACGACCAAGAAGCAAAACATGTACAACGCAAAGCCATATTCTGCCCCAGATGTTGGTTGAATTCTTGTTCTTTTTCGGGGTTCTTCTGAGACACAGCCCCTCCCAAAAAAGATTCCATTGCCATTGTGAGAGCTTGAAACATCATAGCATTTTGCATATTTGCTTTATAATCACACAAATCAGACATAACATCACGTGGCAAACAATCAACCAGTTCATTTCCGTAAATACCTATTACCTCATCAGCCAATACATAAACTGACCGAGCCATATTGACAGCATCCGAATTTTTAAGATGTTTTAATTTTGCACATTCGGCAATACTGAAATATTCCATTTTATTTTTCCTTTCTTATCTTTGATTTTGATTATCACCACGGTTGTTATTGCCATCATTATGGTGCGTCATTGGACGAGGGGCCAATCCGTTCACATAGCGTATTTCTTTAACAAAACGATTAAAATCTGCGACCCGTTCTTGAGGAGACATTTTTTTATAGGCCAAATATTCACTTTCCAATTTGTCGGCCATATTATCATCCTCTATGGCCATTTGTAAATTCATTCCGATACCACGATGATAACAAGAAGCGGGCTTTAAGGATATCATATCCCAATCCATCAATTCGCAATCACTTTCAAATTGCCGTTTGGCATCTTGGATATTATCGTTATCCAAACTCAATATATTGCAATACTTAGAAATTGTTCCATTAGCTAACTCTTTACGAGCCTGAGCTTTTTCTTCTTCAGTTAAAATAGATAACATTGTAAATTCAAATGCTCGTTCCGGCATACTAGCCCAATAAATTTTTCCATTAACACCTTGCTTATCAACAGAAATTGATGTATCTAATACTTGAATATCTTGTTTAATGGCCCCACCCAATTCGGCTTCCATCCCCATTTTGACGGCTCTGAGTACAATACCACGCCACACATCACGATCAACATCGGATATGTGATTATACAATCGTTCAACGATACACTCTGACAGATAAAAACGTTCTTGTTCAATCAATCTATCTAACGCACAATAAAGAGTACGTAATTTTTCTAAACGTTCTCCCTCTTGGATATTTAATTTTTTCATACATTCTTGCAAAGAAAAATCTGCCATATTTATCCCTCTTTCATTGAAAAAGCGGGGGAAAAGCCCCCCACTTGATAGACTGTCATACCCTATTTAACGAGCATTTGTACGATCTTGCACATGTGTATTGTCGGCCTTTACAACAACGCTGGGTTGAGCCACTTGTTCCATTTCAGCCAATTTGCGTTTCTGAGCGGCAATCCCTTGTTCAGAAACCTTGACACATTCCACATACAATGCCGGGCAAGCCTCTCTCAATGCTTCAACCATAATCATACGGGTATTATAGTAGTTAATATGCCAAGCCGGTTCTTTTTTCGGATTCGGTTTATCACGGCTGACAATAAAATTTTGTAATTTTTCGGCCAACAAAACGGCTTGTACTTGCGGATTTTGTTTTTGAGCCCACTCGGCCATTTCATGCCAATCTTTTGTATCCGGTTCTGTTGACATATCTTTAATATTATCGGCAATTTTCTGACCGAAATCTTCAACTAAAGCCTCATAAGAATTGCGGGCATTCGGATTGTTTTTTGTAGCTTCATTATGACGTTTGCTTTCCCAAGCTTTACTGAGCAAGGCTGTAATTAAAACCTCGGTCTTATCTTCACCCGTATAATGAGCATCAATGGCATTTGCCGTGCCGTTTAATTGATTGGTCATCACCAAACCGCCACCGTATTCAACACCGCTGTGCCATTGATAGGCTCGTTCAATTGCTAAAGTTAATTGATTTGTTGCCATAATTTTTCTCCTTTTCAAATTTTAAATTACAAATTATATTATCATAATTACCATATTTTGTCAATATTTATTTTATTCATATTCAAACCGGATATAATTTTCGGCCGAATTTTGACTGCCCGATACACTCCATGAGGTAATTTTTTGACTGTTTAACATATTGATTTGTTTTGTCAGATAAGCATTTTGTTTTTGAACACCCAACAACCGACGATACATTTTATTTTGTTCATAGGTGTACACCTCATTTTGTATCGCAAACGCCAATGGCATATTCGCCATCATATCAAGAGCTATGTTAATCGGAGTTTGGCCTTTTGAATTTTTACATTTTGCCAATTGACTGACATTCAAGCCAACCTGACGCAACACCGGCAAAAAATGTTGCCCCTCATAAAAGGCAATCATATGCAAAATAGTGTTCCCATATGAATCAAAAACCATACCGTATTCACCTTTTTTACCGTAAGGCATCGCATCAAATGTTTTAATGCGAAATATCGGCTGACTGGCTTTTTGGCATCCCATAGCTTGCAAAATAACCGCCAATGTATCGGCTTGATTTTTTAAAGGTATTTTCTTTTGACCATCCATAGACAGAGAACCTTCGGAATAATTTGCCAATGGAAATTCAGCCAACAACAATCCTTCATCCGTTAAGTTAACAGATTCAGAATGTAAGCGTAACATATTTTTTAAAATATCGGCCTG
The DNA here is from genome assembly GCA_017513365.1 of Alphaproteobacteria bacterium. GTDB lineage: Bacteria > Pseudomonadota > Alphaproteobacteria > CAAHEQ01 > UBA3637 > UBA7488. Next base: position 9,050 of record JAFXFY010000028.1, read on the forward strand.
ACAAAAATAGGCGGCACGGATAACACTTTCATCCCAATCCGTTTGCGGTAAACTAAGCATTACTCACTCCACCCGTTTTTGTATGCCTCATACCCCGAATGATAGACAACGGTCATTGGCGCAAAACAATCCGAAATATCACGTGTTTTTGACCGAAAAAAATATTTTTTTATTTGATTTATCATTAACTTAACAAACGTCATAGTCCACCTTTTCTGCATTAAATTTTCAGCAGTATAGCAAGCTTTTTGTTTTTTGTCAAGTTATTTTTAAATTATTTTTTTTACTTTTCGGTCAACAAATAACTTTCTTTTTCAAAAAAAATGTGTTA
>JAFXFY010000029.1 GCA_017513365.1 Alphaproteobacteria bacterium
ATTGTTGAGAAGTTGTTACAATATGGTGCAAAATCTGATATAAGCAATGGTGCGTGGCTTACACCTTGTAAAATGGCATTTGAATTATTACAAGAAGCTCCATTAGCATTAAAAAAGGATGCTCAACAAGTTGTAAAATTATGTCAAGACGCCAAATCATCACTTTTATCAAAATTGGTTCGTTGTTTCGTAGGTAAGCAACGCTCGGTTTAATGCAATTTTCTCGTTTTTCCTTGTTCTAAATTGTATGGCTCGTACATTGGCCATTGTTCGGATATAACTAAATCCATAGATGTGAGCGAGCGATTCATTAATGCCCGATAAACCCAATAATTGACAAGGATACGTTCTACAAAGGCTCGTGTTTCACGAGAAGGGATACTTTCAATAAACACAAGGGCATCAGTCGGATAATTCGTTTTTTTCTTCCATTTAATTAAATTCCCAGGACCACCATTATAGGCAACGGCAAGATAAATCAAATTATTGGAAACGGCAGGTAAATTTAATAAGTAACGAATATATTGTTGTCCGAGTGCTAAATTGTAACTAATGGCATACATATTATAAGCATTCCATTTTAAACCGGCTTGTTTTGCCATAGCTTTTGCCGTATAAGGCATTAATTGCATTAATCCTTTGGCACCGACTTTACTGGTTGCATTATAATCAAAACAAGATTCTTGGCGTACAAAAGCGTAAACGAGTGCTTTATCAGATTTCCAGCCTCCTGTGGGTTTCCAATTTGGTAAAGGGAAATATTCCGTATTATCAGAATAAAGTTTTATTAATCGATTTAATTGTGTATCAAAATCATTTTGTTTTGCAATGTTCTTTAAAATAGCTTTTTCCATATCATTTGATTTAAGATATAGTTGAGCCAATTCTTTTCCTGCTAATTGTTTGTTCCCGATTTGATTGAGGGCATAAAATCGTTTCAAAGCCGGATTGTTGAGTTGTGTTACCGTTGTTTGCGGTAAATTATCGTTATGATGAGTTAAATCAAGTCCCATCATACGAACGGCAAGCATACCGTAAAATGTTTGTGGTTCTTGTGAAGCAATTTCTAAATAATCCCCGATTTTTGTATATTCGCCAATTTTTAAATTAGCTCGAGCCGACCAAAAACCGGCACTTGCACGTAATAAAGAGTTTGCATTATCCAAAGTGGTAATTTTTGAAAAATATTTTTCAGCAGATTCATATTCTTCACGTTGCCATTGTGTTAAACCGGCTGTCCAATAAGCTAACGGAATAGGGGTTTTAGCATTTTGTATGGCATTTTTTACTTGTTTAAACGCCATATTATATTCTCTATCCAAAAAATATGAAAAAGATAATGCAGTCTGCGCCAAAGCAATATCTTGTTGCGGAATGGTGCGTTGAAACTGCTTTGATTCAATGAGTTTTCGGGCAGGGAGTGTTCGCCCATCTTCAATGTATTTTATAAGTTGTCTAAATAATTGTAATGCTTCTTTTTTTTGTAAGTCTTTTAATTCTGAAAATATCCGCCGTTTCAGTAAATCAATCGGTTCATCACGGCGAACAGATGTACAAGCATGTGTTTGTCCGCCGTGAAGAATACTTTTTGGTTTTTTACTTTTCAGTTTAAACTTTTTCTTTTCACCTAATCTATATATTTCATCGGCAATCGGCAGATGCTTATATTTTTTGAGCCAACTTTCAATTTCAGATTGAGATGTCCGATAATGTGTTGAAAAGTAACGGTC
>JAFXFY010000030.1 GCA_017513365.1 Alphaproteobacteria bacterium
CATCCTCCATCTTTATCCATCAGTGGTTTATTCTCATTGCTGGTTCCTTTTAGACCACATTTTAATGCACAATATTTTTTGGAACCCGTCAATAAACGATTGGAACAAACGGCACAATTTTGTGTCATACCTTCTACATTAACGACGGTTTCATCATCACAAGAATAACATAGGCCATTACTACCTCTGAGTGGTTTATCCGGCGGGCAACAATTATCCGAGGAGGTACAACATTCTCCGTTTTCGCCTATACTACTGCAACACAACCCATTTAAGGCTTTCTCATTTAAACAACACATCCAAGAATTTGGGTTATCATAGCTTTTAGCGCAAGAACTACCTTCCGGACACAATGTTGCACATAAACCATTTTCACAGGTGGCACATTTGCAATCGCCATCATTGTTACAACGCCAAGTTTCATGACGTTCTTCTTCGGCGATTGTTTCTCCGTCAGTTAAATCATCTTTAAATTCATAGGCCAATCTGACTGTTTCGGCCTTATCACAAATACTTTCATCTGCTTCGTATTCATCAATACCGACAAATATAGAATAAGGAACAGTCCATTTGGATTCCAATAAACGATGACAAACGCCACTGGGGACATTATCTACAAAAACTTCAAAGTAATCTGCAAATTGCGGACTGACACGGGCGCTAATCGGATATCCCATGCGGGTCGTATTCCCCATTTCACCTAAAGATAAATCAAACGCTCTATTTTGCATTTGTTGAGATAAATCAATAATTCGCAATTGTAATTCATTCAAGGTTTCATTCGCACGGTATTTATCCATGCCATAACGATATCCCATAATGCCACCAATAGACAATACACCAATTATAGCCAATGTCCCAAGCATTTCCACCATTGAACGTCCAGATTCAAAAATATGTTTCACGTTTTTTCCTCCAACAAAAAAATCGCTGAAAAGAACTCAGCGACTGGAAGCAGAAAACTATTTCGTACAATATAGTGCGGCATATTGACCGCTAGGGGATATTTTGCCGCCTTCCAGCCTAGCCGGAAAGCATGCGATTATCGTCTGCAAAAGACGTGTACGAAAAGAGGTTTTCTGACCTCAGCCCGAGTTGCCTCAGGTTGACTTTACTTTAAAAGAATAAAATCATATCGTCAAGAAAAATATTACTGTTTTTTCAATTTTGCACGTGGGTGAGCGTGTTCATATACTTTTTGGAGGCCGGCCATATCTATTTCGGTATAGCGTTGGGTAGCCGATAATGACGAATGCCCCAGTAATTCTTGTACCGTACGCAAATCGCCTCCACCTTGCAACAGGTGGGTAGCAAAACTATGGCGTAAAGCATGAGGCGTTACCGTATCGGGCAACTGCAAATATCGCCGTATCAAGCGTACATTGCGTTGGACAACTCCGGGGTTAATGTGGTCAAACCGTGAGCCCACAAATAACGGTTCGTTTTTCTTTGGATTCGGATGAACCTTCAAATAGGTATTCAGCGATTTTTTCACAATTGGCAACAATGGTACAAGGCGTTGTTTGTTTCCTTTTCCGGTAATGGTAAAGGCATCCCCTGCCCCCATGATATCTCCGACATTTAGGCTGAGTGCTTCGGCAATACGAAGTCCACATCCGTACATCAACATATACAAGGCTTTATCCCTTGCCCCTTGCCAAGGTTCTTGCGCAAGATGTTCCACGGCATCCAAAAACCGACCAGCGTCCTCTACCGATAAAGGCTTAGGTAAAATTTTAGGCGGATGAGCCGAACGCACAGACATAATCGCTGAATTTTCCAAAATGCCTTCTTTAGCCAAAAATTTAAAGAAATTACGAATAGCCGACAAACATCTGGCCGTACTGGCGCGAGAAAGTTTTTGTTTGGCCCTAGCCACCAAAAAGGCACGAAAATCGGATACCTTTAAATTTTTGAGTGTTTTTAAGCCGACCGTTTCATTATGATAATCAAACAAAAACGAGGTCAACTCCTTAATATCCATCAAATAGGACTCGCCCGTTTTTTCGGACAGTCTGCGTTCCAACAATAAATGTTTTTGCCAATCTTCAATCACCGCATTTAATTTTGTGTCGGTGGTTTGTTGAAAATCCTTGTATTGTTCATTCATTTTGTGTATCCTTGAGTTCAAACATATAACAAAACGAAAAACAATGCAACACAGAATTACGGTTTTATTTCCAACGCCTCTTGGGTGTTTTGATTATAAGGCAGACGAGGCTTTGCCCGTCGGGACATTTGTGATGGCTCCATTCGGACGCAAAAAAGCACTCGGTGTTGTATGGGATAAAGCGCCGGATTTATCATTTGACGAAACCAAAGTTAAATCTGTCTCTGATGTGTTAGATATTACTCCACTGCCCAAACAAACGATTGATTTTATCAACTGGGTCGCAAATTATACGTTGGCACCGGTCGGCATGGTATTAAAAATGGCGTTGACTCCCGAATTGGAAAAAGTCAGCAAAAAACCATTAGAGTTTGACTTACCCAATCCGGATTTTAAAACACTGAATTTTTCGCCCGAACAACAACCGGCCGTCAATGAAATTAAAGCACAAATCGGCAGTGGATTTCATACATCTTTATTGGACGGTGTAACGGGTTCAGGTAAAACCGAGGTTTATTTTGAAGCCGTAGCCGAAGCCTTGCGTCAAAATAAGCAAGTCCTCGTCTTGTTGCCCGAAATTATCTTAACAACGGCTTGGCTCGGACGATTTGAAAATCGATTTGGTGTTAAGCCGGCACTGTGGCATTCGGCTATTACCCCCAAAACCAGACGAGACACCTACAAGGCCGTTAAATCAGGTCAGGCCAGAGTCATTGTCGGCGCCCGTTCTGCCCTCTTTTTACCCTTTACGGAACTGGGGCTCATTATCATTGATGAGGAACATGATGCCTCTTTCAAACAAGAAGACGGCGTTTTGTATCATGCTCGAGATATGGGAATTGTGCGGGCTAAAATTGCCGGTTGCCCGATTATCTTGGCTTCAGCGACCCCCAGTTTGGAAACATATTGTAATGCCACTACCGGAAAATATCATCATATCCATTTGCCCAGTCGTTTTGCGGGCGCAACCTTGCCTGACATTGACGTTGTGGATATGCGCCAAAAGGAAAAAGGGCCCATTAAATTTATTTCTCCGGCACTACGTAAAGCCATTGCCGAAACGCTAGAGAAAAAAGAACAATCCTTATTGTTTATCAACCGCCGAGGATATGCACCGTTGGTCTTATGCCGAAATTGTGGTGAACGGTTAAAATGTCCGCATTGTTCGGCCTGGCTGGTGGAACACCGTCAAGGCGGATATGCTCAGTGTCATCATTGTGGATACACTATCCGACGACCGACAAAATGTCCGACCTGCGGTGAAGAAGGCTCATTGGTATCCTGTGGCCCCGG
>JAFXFY010000031.1 GCA_017513365.1 Alphaproteobacteria bacterium
ATTGAGCGAACCAATCATAATATTTTTTGATATAGAATGTCTTCAATCCCATGTTTTTTGGTATATCAATATCACTGAATTCATTATCACCGATATGCACAATATCACCAGAGTCAACATTAAAATCGGCTATCATTTGTCGGAATAAATCGCCTGAACATTTTGTTTGATTACAATCTCCACTCACATAAATTTTATCCAATTTTGTATAGCCATTTTTACATAAAACCTCTCTCAAAAAATCTGTTGGCAAATACATATCTGATGCAATAACAATCTTTTTATTCTTTTTTAGGGCTATTTTATATATTTCTATATTTTTAGGATGGGGCATCAGTAATTGTTTTTCCCATTCCAATTCCTTTTCTTTATATTGATAGAATTTAGGCAAAATTTGACGATATATTTCATCTAAGGTAATGTCGCTTAAGTGTGAATTTATTCGTCGTGCCCGTAGTTCTGCGTTAATCCTTTCTTCATGAAACCCCTCTGCTTGATAAAATTTTTCCATATGCATAAACAAATCTGTTGGTTTAACATAAGGTCTAATCAGTAATGTATCAAATATGTCAAAGGAAACAATCTTTGCCTGATCAATTAACTCCTCTATTGTTTTTTCAAAATGATAGTTCAAATTTTTATCTTTTAAATCAGATAAAATATGTTGGTGGAGTTCATTATTTTTCCCTTCTAAAAAAGAAAGAACAGATTGTGGAGATTCTTCTAACGCAAAGCCGAAACCATTGGTAAAACATTTTACCTTTATCATCGGAAAATGATAATCTTTTATTAATGTTAGTGGAAAAACTGTTTTATTTCGATGTCCAGCCCTTGTTGCCCCTTTTTCCAAAAGAGGAAGATCCAATGGCAAAAAGGCTTCTGCCTTAAAACCTTTATCTATCAAGAATTGAGTTAATTTAAACTCATACTTCTTGACAACATCCCAAAAATTGCGTTCTTTTTTTACATGACTTAAAAAATGACTAATATATCCGGTTTCAATGACATTTTTCTTAAAAACATAAAACCATGACTGTAAATGATAATCCATATCATTATTTTGAATTAATCCCCAAAAATCACAAGATTTCTTATTCATGGTATCAAATACTTCTGAAAAAGGATAAACGGGACCATAACAAGAATCGTTACAAATTACCAGTTCGTTACATTTTTTTAAAAAGCCCATTTTCTCCGCATATTGATAGCCCCGTTTATACGAACCAAAATCATATTCTTCATGACGTTTAAATTGGGCATAAAAAACTAAATCTTTAATTTTATCAACTTCAGTAGGTATAATTGGGTTATCTGCAATAAAAATAATGCCGTCACAAACTTTTTTCAACTCCCTTAGATAATACACCACATAATCAGCAATCTTTCCATTAGCTGAAAAAGATGCAAAAATCGCCAATCGTTTAAAATGTTGAGTTTTTGGGGATATAGAATAAATTATACTTTCGGCTGTTTTAGGGAAAATAACCCGTTTGAAATTTTGTACACCCTTATTTGCTTTCTTTTTTGTGTGATATATTTGAATACCTAAAATCTTTATTTTTCTTTTGGTTGCAGTTTTTTCCTTACGTAAAACTGTCATCCCAAATAATTTATATTTGCGGATAACTTTATCCACAGACTGAAATTTAATTCTTTGCCATATCTTCATCATTTACCCTTTCAAATACCACTCTACGGTTTTAACAATGCCTGTATCAAATGTTTCATCGGCATGCCAGCCAAGTTTATCTTCCAGCTTCGTTGCATCTATGGCATAGCGGAAATCATGTCCGGCTCGGTCTTGCACGAATGTAATCAACTCTTCGTATTTTGCACCATTGGCCCGAGGACGCTTTTCATCCAAAATGGCACAAATTGTCTTCACAATCGTGATGTTGTTGCGTTCATTATGACCGCCGACATTATATGTTTCGCCGGCTTTGCCTTTATGGAAAATTAAATCAATGGCTTTACAATGGTCCAACACATACAGCCAATCCCGAATGTTAAGACCTTGTCCGTAAATCGGCAAAGGTTGTTCGGCCAACGCTTTAGAAATAATATGCGGAATTAACTTTTCGTTGTGTTGTTTCGGACCATAGTTGTTTGAACAGTTAGATGTCGTCACATTCATCCCGAATGTGTGATGATAAGCTCGCACAATAAAATCTGAACTGGCTTTACTGGCCGAATATGGGCTGTTTGGTGCATAAGGTGTGTTTTCCGTAAAATATCCCGTTTCACCTAAAGTCCCATAAACTTCATCCGTTGAGATATGATGGAAACGGCAATTTTCATAGCCTTGTTTGACTTTATGAGGAGCTTCCATCCAATGATGATAAGCAACATCGCACAGTGTAAATGTACCCTCTACGTTAGTTTGGATAAATGCCATTGGATTTTTAATGGAATTATCTACATGGCTTTCGGCGGCAAAGTGAATAACGCCACGAATATCATAGTCGGCAAACAATTTTTCAATTAAGGCTCTGTCGCAAATATCTCCTTGCACAAAGGTGTAATTAGACATATCATTGCATTCCGATACATTGGTCAAATCACCGGCATAGGTTAATTTATCCAAATTAATCACATGATATTCGGGGTATTTTTGTGCAAAATACGGAACAAAGTTTGAGCCGATAAAGCCTGCACCACCAGTTACTAAAATTGATTTCATTTTGTTTTCTCCATTTCTTTTAAACATCTTTTTAATCCATCTTCCCAATGGGCAATTTTAATGCCAAAATCTTGTTTGATAGATTCTTTGCTCAGCACACTGTAAAAAGGACGAGTCGCCTTTGTGGGATAAGCTGAACTTGGGATAGGATTGACCTGACAGTTTAATTCGGATAATTCCATAATTTTTCTGGCAAAATCATACCAAGAACAAACGCCTTCGTTTGTAAAGTGATAAACGGTTTTTTGCCCATCCCTTATTTGAGGGATAATTTCGTATATGGCTTGTGCTAAATCACCGGCATAGGTTGGCGTTCCGACTTGATCGGCAACAACATTTAATGTTTCTCGTTCGCTCCCTAAACGGCGCATTGTTTTGACAAAGTTATTTCCATACGGTGAATATAACCAAGCGGTACGAATGATAATTGCAGAGGATGCATTTTCTAAAACAGCCAATTCTCCGGCACGTTTTGTTTTGCCATAAACAGAGATTGGTTTTGTTTCATCTGTCGGTTCATAGGGTTTATGCCCCAAACCGTCAAACACATAATCCGTTGACACATGGACAATTTTGCATCCTGTTTTAGCCAAATTTTCCGGGCCTAAAACATTTATTTTTTCTGCCAGCTCTATATCATCTTCAGCTTTATCCACTGCCGTATAAGCAGCACAGTTAATAATGGTGGCAATTTGATGGTTTTGCACAAATGTTTTAACGGCACTTAAATTGGTAATATCCAATTCTGCAACATCCGTTAAAATCGCCTCAGGCAATAGTTTGGATAACTCTAACCCCAGTTGGCCTTTGGCGCCTGTAATCAATATGTTATCTTGCATGTTGTTTTAAATCCTTTAACTGATTAGCTAATCTGTCTTTTTCAGAAGTTATAATTTTTTCGGTTGGCACTTTCCAATCAATTCCAATTTCCGGATCATCATAACGAATACCGAATTCGGATGCTTTGTTATATAAATTGTCGCATTTGTAGGCAAATACAGCCGTTTCACTTAATACGGAAAAACCATGTAAAAATCCTCTTGGGATAAATAGTTGGCGTTTGTTTTCTTCTGACAATTCCACGGCAACATGTTTACCGAAAGTTGGAGAATCGGGTCGGGCATCCACGGCAACATCTAATACTTTGCCGTGTAATACTCTGACTAATTTAGCTTGAGCGTGTTCACCCAACTGACAATGTAGACCACGTATCACTCCATATGAAGATTTTGATTGATTGTCTTGCACAAATTTGTTGGGTATGCCGTTTGCTGTAAATTCCGCCTCGTTATAACTTTCAAAAAAGTATCCTCTGTCATCTTCAAATACTTTTGGTTCAACAATAATAACGCCGTCAATATCTGTTTTAATAAAGTTCATGGTATTCCTCGTATACTTTTTGTAAATAAGATTTATATGTTCCGTCTTTTAATTCGTTAATCAATGCCAGCATTTGCTCATCATTAATAAAACCTCTGCGATAGGCAATTTCTTCAATACAGGCAATTTTTAATCCTTGTCGTTTTTCAATAATATGAACAAACGCCCCCGATTCCATTAAACTGTCTGGTGTACCTGCGTCTAACCAAGCATTACCTCGCTTCATTGGTACAACGCTCATACGGCCCTCGGCTAAGTACATATTATTAAGGTCGGTAATTTCCAATTCCCCTCGGGCAGACGGTTTTAAATTTTTGGCTTTCTCCACCACATCGCTGGGGTAGAAATACAATCCAACCGAGGCATAATTTGATTTTGGATTCTTTGGTTTTTCTTCAATGGAAATAGCCTTTAAATCTTTATCAAACTCAACAATGCCAAATCGTTCGGGGTCGGATACGTGATAGGCAAAAATAGTGGCTCTGGTTCCGACATTTTTATCAACTTCGGCCTTAAACGTATGAAATTGATCGCCCATGTAGAAAATATTATCTCCTAAAATTAAGCACACATCATCATTGCCGACAAAATTGGCACCAATTGTAAAAGCCTCGGCAATTCCTTTGGGGGCGTTTTGAATGGCATATTCAATGTGTAATCCCAATTTTTCTCCATTTCCGAATAATCGTTCAATGTTGGGTGTATCTTGAGGGGTTGAGATAATCAAAATATCCCGTATCCCAAACAACATTAATGTTGATAACGGATAATAAATCATCGGTTTGTCGTAAACCGGTAATAATTGTTTTGATGTTGTTTTTGTCAGTGGATATAATCTTGTACCACTACCACCGGCTAAAATAATGCCTTTCATTTAACCTCCTGTTTTGCTTTAACTTGAATAAATGGTAAATATTTTAAAATGCCTTTACGAGTATTTCCCATTTGTCTGAAATGTCCCAAAGGAATTAATCCGAATAGTTTTAAACGAATAATATGAGGCGTTTGTTCACAAACTGTTTGGAAAATATCGGGATGCTCTGTACGAACAAATTCATGAATAGCCCGAGTAGCATTCGTCATTTTGTTCTCTTGTGTTTTGGTGGTATTATCATCATGAATACGGTATTTCATTAAAACTTTCGGAATATTATAAAACTGAGTTTTTCCAATTAACCGACACCATAGAGCATAATCTTCGGCCGGAGAAAATTTATCTTCATACGGATTATCTGGCAAAATGCTCGCTCGGATCATGGCCCCAGTGTGTGGAACGGCACATCCTTGCATTAAATATTGTTCAATTTGATCATTATTTTGTGGAAAGGACATAATTTTTGTATGTGGAAATAATTCAATATAGCATCCGACAACGCCGATTTCGGGATGAGAGTCCAATACGCGCACTTGTTCTTCAAAGCGTGTTGGCAGAGCAACATCATCGTGGTCTATTACGGCTAAATAGTTCCCCTGTGCCAGTGTCGTTAATCTGTTGCGAGAAAATGAAATACCCTTATTTGACTCATTTTTAAAATACTGCATACGTTTATCTGTATAAGATCTAATCACATCTTCACGACTATCTTCAGGACAATCATCCAGTATTAATAATTCAAAATCAGTAAATGTTTGAGATAAAATACTATCAATAACTGCTTTTAAATACTGTCTGTCAGTCCGATAAATCGGCATTAAAACAGATACTTTTGGCATAAATGATTGTCTCCTTTTTTATCTTTGTTATGAATAGTCAAATCAATATTCACATTAGTATATGATATTCAGAAACAATAATCAAGAGAAAAAAATTCTTTTTAAAATAGTAAAAAGTTAAATAAAATGTCATAATTTACTACTCAAGGACTTGAAAAAATAAAAATTATAGAAACAGTATCAACCTTTATTGCAATTTACTAATAATATTATTAATTAAGAGGTTTCATTTGTAGCTTGGGTCGGTTCAATTCTAAGGTGTAAAATCCAATCGGGTCAGTGTCTTTATTTTAGATTTTTAAAAGAATTAAAATTGCAAAGTCAACATAGTTAGTATTATGCAAAAAATGTACATTGCTGTTTTTTTAATACTTATCATATCTTCAAACTCTCCACGGCATTGGATAGCATTTGAGGATTATAGTTGAAGTATCTTTGAGTTGTGCTGATATTCCTGTGATTTGCCAATCTTTGAACCAAACTGTTCTATTTGTATTACAAAAAAAAGCCTTCCCAAATAAAGGCCTTTTTTTATATAATAGAAAAATATTTACTGATTAACTCGTTCCATTTTCTGAGCCAATGTAATCCATTTACCCATATTCATTGTAGTACCAACTTTCACACCACCAAGATTTTGTCTTTGTGTCATATTTTTAAGTGAATTCGGAGCATAAGCAATGTATTCAACTGTTTTCGGATTATTGTCTGCATCCAACAAAAAGCAATCACAATCTCCAGATGCTTTATCACATTTGATATCAACACATGTCATTTGAGCATTATCTTTCACTTCATTGACAAGGTAATTTGTGCATAATGCACCAACCAAAAACAATCCGGCAATACCCCCAATTTTTGTTGCTTTTGATAAAGAAAATGGATATTCGTATATATAACTTGTATGACCACGCCATGTATCAAAATCTCTATACGTTTTATTTTTATAATGATATACTGCTGCACCTAACTGATAAAGTGCTGCTGTAGCAGTGGCACTCAAGCCTATCATAGATGTTGTTCTTAATAATTCTAATGTTGAAAATTCCATCTTATCGCTCCTATTTTATTAAAGACACCTTTTTAATATATCACACTCTGTTTAATTTGTCAATATTTTTTTTTAAAACACGCATCAACAATCTTATTGATTTCGAAATATGTTTAACTTTAATCTTTCTTTTTTAACTGATAAGGATGTCAAAGATAACAAACCATGGCTGACACGTGAAGCATTTGAACCTTATATAGATGAAGATTTGAATGGGGATGATGGAAGTATAATTGAAGCAACAAAGATTACATCCCAATCGCTCTCTATAAAAAAAGACCCCTCTCATGGTGCAAGAGCTGAATAAAAAAGAAAAACTCTGTGAAAGCAGAGTTTTTTTGTATTCATTCCATAAATAAATCTGTAATTAACCAAAGGAATGAATATGACAACAGCAATAGAAAAATTAGATGAATTATTAGCAAAAATAAGAACTCAAATTATTGAGAAAAAAGGTCTAAAAGAAGAACCAATAGAGCAACCTGAACCAGCAGATGAACAAACCGAACCCACAGAAGAACTCCCTCAACACCCTGATACAGATTATTTAATTAAGGTCTTTAATCACTTAAAGGATTTGGGATACATCAATACTCAATATGAGTTTTCTGAACAGTTTTTAAACAAAAGCGGTTTGTGTTGATTGAAGAATCGGATAAAGTCTACTCGTTAACTTTCTTCCACATTTCTACCCATTTTGTCAGTGCAATTCTTTTGAGGAATATATGGATTTTTGAAACTAGATGACATGATTTCCTTTTCATCTTGTAAATGTCGAAAGAACGACAAGTTTTCAACAAACTTAGTATACTCTCTCTTTTG
>JAFXFY010000032.1 GCA_017513365.1 Alphaproteobacteria bacterium
GATGGCTCATTTAGTCCATCTTGTAGATGTGGTAGATAGGAAAGTTTTAGTCCTCCAATTTTAATTAGCTTGCTCTGAAGAACAATATGAAGATAGGGGAAATGTGTCTTAATGGACACAGATAATTACTAAGAAAAACTATAAAACGGGGTCCGCTGGGGGGGGCGTGTCGTAAGGTTCAAACTTCATTTCATTCGTTTTCACCAACTATCCGCTCGGACCGGTGGGGCCTCCATCTACAACCACCGTTACCATTAAACAAATCCCCGATAAACGGGGACTTGTTTAATGGTGCCGCTAGTGGGAAAGTTCGCGTTACTCATCCGCTCGTTTCACTCGGGACCGCTACGAAAATAAAGATATTTTCTCGCGTCATCTACGCTATCGCTCCGATTCCGGCCCCACACCCTCGTGGGTCCACTCTCACCAACAACCATTCATAAAAAAAACAAAACCCCAAAACGGGGCTTTATTTTTTTATGGTGCCGCTGGTGGGAATCGGACCCACGACCCCATCCTTACCAAGGATGTGCGCTACCACTACGCTACAGCGGCTAAGGGAAGTCCTTTATAACACAGTCAAAAATCAAAGTCAAGCAATTTAATTTAAAAAAATGCAACTTTTTTTGTTGCTTTTTTGGGGGCTTTACTGTAGAAGAAAATAAAAACAAGTAAAGGAAAATCTCTCATGACTAAATATATCTTTATCTTGGGTGGTGTGGTTTCCAGTTTGGGAAAGGGCATCGCCTCCGCTTCTATAGGGTGTTTGTTAAAATCTCGTGGGTATTCTGTGCGTATGCGCAAAATGGATCCGTATTTGAATGTGGATCCGGGGACTATGTCGCCTTATCAACATGGTGAAGTCTTTGTAACGGATGATGGAGCTGAAACGGATTTGGATTTAGGGCATTATGAACGTTTTGCGGATGTGAATTGCCATAAAACGGATAGTATTTCTAGCGGTCGCATTTACTTTAATGTGTTGCAAAAAGAACGCCGTGGTGATTATTTAGGGGCTACGGTGCAAGCTATTCCGCATGTCAGTAATGAAATTAAGGATTTTATTAAATCTGATGTGACGGAAGATTTTGTACTGTATGAAGTTGGGGGTACGGTTGGTGATATTGAAGGTACTTTGATGTTAGAGGCTATTCGCCAATTTGCGAATGAAGTTGGTCGTGAAAATGTGTGTATTATCTTCTTAACTTTGGTGCCGTTTATTGAGGCGGCAGGAGAGCTTAAGACCAAACCGACTCAACAAGCTGTTCGCACTTTATTAGAAGTTGGTATTCAAGCAGATATCTTATTGTGTCGCAGCAAAATACCCTTGGGTATGGATGAAAGACGCAAGTTGGCGTTGTTCTGTAACGTAGCACCGGAAGATGTGATCGCTGCCTTGAATGTAGATAATATTTATAAAGTTCCGTTGACCTATCATGCGGAAGGCTTAGATGAGCGTGTTTTACATCATTTTGGTATGTTGGATAGGGCACCTCAGCCGGATTTGTCTAAATGGGAAAACATCGTTGATGTGATTGCCAATTATGAAAATGAAGTTAAAATTGCTGTTGTTGGTAAGTACTGTGGCTTGCAAGATGCCTATAAATCGTTAGGGGAGGCTTTAACACATGCGGGTATTGATGCCAAAACAAAAGTTAAGGTCAAATGGATTGAATCCGAAAAATTGGAACCGCTCTCTGAGGATGAATTGCATGACACTTTAAAATATTATGACGGTATTTTAGTCCCCGGTGGTTTTGGCAGTCGTGGGATTGAAGGTAAAATCCGTTCCGTTAAATATGCCCGTGAACATAATGTACCGTTCTTTGGGATTTGCTTAGGCATGCAGATGGCCGTGATTGAGGCTTGTCGTCATTTACTTGGGATTGAAAAGGCCGGCTCAGCTGAATTCGGTCCGGAATTTGAACCGGTGATTTCCAAAATGACTATTTGGGAACAAGACGGCGTGAAACATATTCGCTCGGACAATACGGATTTAGGCGGAACAATGCGTTTAGGCTCTTATCCGTGTGTGCTCAGAAACGGGTCGTTGGCCAATAAGATTTATGGTCAAACCACAATTGCCGAACGTCATCGTCATCGTTATGAAATGGATATCGCCTATGCCGATAAATTAGAGGCGGTCGGTATGGTCTTATCCGGTAAATCACCGGACGGATTATTGCCGGAAATTGTTGAAATTCCGTCTCATCCGTTCTTTATCGGTGTGCAGTTCCATCCTGAATTCACTTCTCGTCCCGGAAATCCTAATCCGATTTTCCGAGAGTTTGTGCGGGCAGCGATTGTCAAAAAAGGATAAAAAAATGAAAAAAGATTGCTTGTGGCAGTCTTTTTTTTGATGATTTTAATAAAATATGGTATAATAAATAGGTGATGTTTAATCGGAGGGGTCAGTATGGCTGATATGTTTAAAAAGATTAAAAAACAAAATGGTGAGCGATTTGCTAAGGCAATCAGAGCCTATGATAACGGTATTTTTGATATTGAAAATTTGGATAAAATTGTCAAATATGCCGGTCGTGAAGCTGAACCGATTATGGATTATCTCATTTCCTTAAAAGGTGTTGAAATTGCCGAACATACCGTTTCTAAAACGCCACTTCAGTTATTGGACGAGGCCGGATATGATGCCTATTATGCCGATACATTGGAAAAACAAAATGCCATCAGCAAATATTATGCCGATGAGGAAACATTACGTGATTTAGCCACGCAAGGACGTATCAGTCGTCAGTATGCTTCTAATGGAGAAGGGCTATGTACTTTTCGTGATCCGCATCGGTTTGAAAAATACTACATCATTAACGCCGTTCGTAAGGATGTTGATGACATTCGTAGGGAGGATTTTCCAAATCCCGAACGGGAAGATAAATACGGTACTTCGGTTTTATCCATTCAAGTTTTAAAAACAGGCGGTTTTATTTCCATTAAAAACAGATATAATCATACCGTTCAAAATCCGGATAATACCTTAAATAGCAATCCCGATAATATTATTGAAGGGTTATCCATGGCCATCAAACAACATTTTAATGTTGATTTTTCGTCTAAAAAAGCATACTTGCCATGGGGATATACATATATAAACGACAAACTTATTAAATATGGCCGTGAAGAAAATAATATTTATGTCGGTGATTCGTTTTATGTGAAAGACGGTGAGGTAACCGAATTAAATAAAGATTATCAAGAAATGATTGAGCACGCCTTCATTTTGGATAAGAAAAATGGGACAATAACGGATATATGTGGTATAGATAGTGCATTTGCCGATGTTTTGCAAAATGAAATAACCGGTAAAAAAATCAGTGTATCAAAGGGTAAAGAAACCGATACCACAACAATTTTGGCTGATGGTCAAGAATTGTGTACGCTGCAGTCCGGAAAAATAACGCGTTTAAATTTATTAGAAACGACAGAATTACCGGATAATTTTTTATCAAAATTTAAATTGGATAGTTTACAGGAATTAACCGCTCCAAAATTAAAACGCATTGGAGATAATTCTTTTAATAATGTATTTCGGGTTAAAATGGTGTTTCCGGAACTGGAAGAAATAGGAAATCGTTCATTTTTCAATGGTTCTCACTATGATTTAGATATGCCTAAACTTAAAAAAGTTGGTGAATCAACCTTAAATTACTGGAGCCCCCCTAAAGATTATCGTTTTGATTGTTTAGAAGAGGTGGGAGATGGCTCATTATCTAATATACACACATCATCCTTTCC
>JAFXFY010000033.1 GCA_017513365.1 Alphaproteobacteria bacterium
AGGTGGGAGATAGCTCATTATCTCATATAAAAACATCATCCTTTCCTAGATTGAAAAAGGTAGGAAGTCATTTTTGTGAAACCTCTTTGCAATATGAGGAAAATTTGCATGCACCGGAATTGGAGGAAGTCGGAAATAAGTGTTTTTGTAATATACATGAGATATCGGAGATAAATTTCCCCAAATTACGTATTGCCGGTCATAATTTTTTGCGAGCTGTTGGAGACAGCTCTAATAAACGGATTAATTTACCTAATCTTGAGCAAGTTGGTAATAATTTTATGTGCGGTGGTTCAGGATGGGGGCAATCTAATTGTGATTATTCGGTGGTTGAATTTAACGCACCAAAATTAAAAACGGTTGGTAATCATTTTATGGAACGGTGTACGGATGTCGGCCAAATGAATATGCCAAGCGAGATTAATGTGCAGGTGGCAACGTATGAGGGGGAAGTAGAAACATTTATGCCAAAAATGCCCCCTGAAAAACGGCCGAAACCTGTTGCCTTAGAACCACTGTTTAGGTTGGAAATGTCCTCTAAATCTTCTCAAAAAACAATTACAACAGGAGTGGTTGAAATATCTGAATCTAGGATAGAAAATAATATTAAAATACCTCCAGTTGTTCCACATACACCAACTACACAGACTGTTTCAAATGTTGTAGAGGCACCTTGTATCCCTCAAGCTACTCTCTCAGATGAGCAACGGCCTATGGGATTAAGAAACAGACTCTTTGCGTTATCCGAAAAAGGACGTATGGCAAAAGCTCTATCTTTTGTGCGAGGATTGTTTTCAAAACGAAACAGATAGAAAAATAAAAGGTCATCAAATGATGGCCTTTTGTGTATTTTTATCGTTGAATGTTTTTTGTGTTAGTTATTTGCACACCATTTCTTTGTTCGGAAACCCGGGTAGGACAAGGGTAGGCAATTGATTCAATAAATTCACTTAAGTATCCCGTCAGATTAATATGACCATTTGATTGGGTTTCCTGTTGTAAGGCCCCAATCCAAGCAGTCCAATTTTGACTTAACAGTTCAATAAATTTATCATTGTTTCCACGAGATTGATAACGTTTAATAAATTCTTCTTTTTCTTCCATCGCTGGGAAAGCCAGTACGAAATTAATGTTATTTTTAACTAATTCATCACGAACCGGTTGATGTTGAGAAATTAAAATTACTTTATCCGGATGTTCAGAAATGCATTTTTTTATTGCACGTACATAATCTTGGGGAAAGTTTTCATTTCTTTCTTTAAAAGTTCCTTTTGAAGCCTCTTTATCCGCATTTGGATTATAGTCTTTCCAACTGAACTGACTACTGTCTAAATCAATAAAAGCTTCCGGATGCAATTTAGCCAATGTGGATTTTCCAATGCCGGCAAAACCGGAAATCACATAAATATTGTTATTTAAGAAAAGCTTATTAAGTGAGTGAGCCATATATTCATCCTTTTATTCATCAATTAAAAACAATAATATTCTATGATATTTTTGTTCAAATGTCAAGAATAAATACTGTGGCTGTTATTGCAACTATTACTTTTTTGAGGCTACCCCACCTTGGCAATATGAATCAAATTTGTATTGCCATGAGTGGCAAATGGAATACCGGC
>JAFXFY010000034.1 GCA_017513365.1 Alphaproteobacteria bacterium
CCCCGTATACAGTTGAGGAAAAATACTTCATGGGTGGATTTAATGGGGGAACACCCACGGCTTTTAAACAGTTAGTTGACACCATTGCACATAATACTGACATTGATGAAAAAAATGGTGTTATGGCACAGTGGCACGATGAATCCCATTTAAACCGGTATTTGTATGATAAAAAAACGCTCATTTTAACGCCTATGTATGGTTATCCGGAAAACCGAGTCGGTTCTGAGGCCACTCATGAAGAATTTCATGAAACACATAAATTATTGATTATGGATAAATCCAATCCTAAGTGGGGTGGACACAAATATTTACGAGGACAAAGTGATAAAAAAAATTAAACCTTTAAAAATCAACAAAAAAGAGGGATTAATTTCCCTCTAAAATTTTTTTAATCGGTGCATAAGATTTTCTGTGATGTATCGTTGGTCCATATTCTTTTAAGGCCTGAATATGTTCGGCCGTTCCATATCCGGCATTTCGTTCCCATCCATAAGCGGGAAATTCCTTTGCCAAATCGGTCATTAATCTGTCTCGCACCACTTTTGCAACAATGGATGCCGCCCCAATGGATAAACTTTTACCATCACCACCAATCACCGCTTGACATGGGATATCCCACTTGGGCAACCGATTCCCGTCAATTAACCCAAAAATGGGATTATATCCTTTAACACGAACCTCGTCCAATGCGCGGTGCATTGCCAAAAAAGAGGCCTGTAAAATATTCATTTCATCTATTTCTTCGGCTGAGGCTTGCCCGACTCCCACAATCGCATTTGACGTCATAATTTTAGGATATAAAGCTTCCCGTTTTTTGGCCGTTAATTTTTTGGAATCATTAATGGCATTTGCTAATTCTTCTGGCACTTGTAAATCCGGCCAACATACGCAGGCTGCCACCACCGGACCACACCAAGGACCTCGTCCGGCTTCATCAAAACCGGCAATCAGACCGTTTAAGTTTAGTGATTTTTCTATATTAAAATCAGGCATTCATTATCCTTTGTAACCCAAACGAGCGCACACATCATCATAACTCATCACGTGTTTAATCGGCCCTAATGAGGCCAACGTCGGACGAGTGGTAAAAATTCTATCCGCCACTTTATCCAAATCCGCCGTTGTGATAGAGGCTATGTCGGCAATAATTTCTTCTTTCGGTACCACACGTCCGTGGACAATCATATCCGTAGCATTCATTTCAGCGTGTGTAGATATAGCCTCGGCATTCATCAACAATCTGGCCTTTAATCTGTTTTTGGCACGTGTTAATTCCGTATCCGTAATGGTCCCCTTTAATTTTAAAATTTCATCACACAACACCGGCATTAATTCGGCCACCTCTTTTTCGCCGGTTCCGGCATAAATGGCAAAAGTTCCCGCATCGGATTCAGGAATATTAAACGAAGAAATCGTATAGACCAAGCCCCGTTTTTCACGAATTTCTTGGAATAATCTGGAAGACATACCGCCCCCTAAAATAGCGGACATCAAACGGGTTGCATAATAATCTTTATCCGTATAGGAAATACCGTTAAAGCCCAAAATCAAATTGACTTGTTCATTGGCCTTATCCACACGTTTATCACCACCAACGTAATGAGCGGGTTCCGCCCCTTTAACCGCATGATTACCAATACCGGCAAACGCCGATTCGCACATCACCTTAAACGCATCGGCATCAAAATTACCCGACGCACTGATAATCATTCTATCGGCAATATATTGTGTATGCATATAATCCAATAACTGCTGGGACGTAATAGACCGCACAATGTCGCATGTTCCGGCAATAGAACGCCCCAAAGCTTGATTTGGGAAGGCCGTTTCGGACATATAGTCAAAAACCATTTCATCCGGTGTATCATTTTGCATATTGATTTCTTGGCAAATGACACCTTTTTCCTTTTCCAATTCTCCGGCATC
The DNA here is from genome assembly GCA_017513365.1 of Alphaproteobacteria bacterium. Classification (GTDB taxonomy): domain Bacteria; phylum Pseudomonadota; class Alphaproteobacteria; order CAAHEQ01; family UBA3637; genus UBA7488. The sequence goes on from JAFXFY010000034.1 coordinate 1,930, forward strand.
CATTTGAGAGTTTTGCAAAATATCAGCAATGATATCTAACCCTAAAGCCAAATCTTCCTTTAATACCTTAACATAATAGGCGGTCATTTCCTTACCCGTATAGGCATTGATAATCCCACCCACATTTTCAATTTCTTCGGAAATTTGCAAAGCCGACCGTTTAAGCGTTCCCTTAAACGCCATATGTTCCAATACGTGAGAAATTCCGTTAATTTCAGGGCTTTCATATCTGGCACCGACAGACACCCATACGCCCAAAGATACCGTATCACTGCTTGCATCCGTATCCGTTACAAGACGCATACCATTTGATAATTTTGAAACTGATAACATATTTTAAATCCTTATTACTTAACCTTGCCGCCGAAGCAGCATTTATACTATCTATACTGTCATCTTAAAACAAGGGTTCTTCTAACCAAAATACCTTGCTGGCTTTATCCATCCAACGATTCCATTTATCGGCAAATGGTTCTTCAGGATTCCAAGCTTCAACAACCGGTTCGGAAACTTTATTCCATGCATTACCCATTGTATCCGTCATACCATCCCAAGTCGTACTGACTTTATCCGTTACACCATCCCATGTTTCGGAAACCTTTTCGGTAAACGTCGGTTCAATTTCATTCCCATCAGCATCATACCGTTTGACCGTTTTTTTGATTACAGTTTTTTCTCCACCTTCACATTGTAAACCGGCCACTTTATTATCTACACGAGAGCGAGCCGCCAATGCCATTTCGGCTGCCTTTTCGGCCTCTTGTTTGGCTTTTTCGGCTTCTGCTGCTTTCTTTTGTGCATACTCACTGGTTGTTTGAGCGGCCTCTTCTGCCATTTTAACAGCACGATCCGCTGCAGCTTTGGCCTCAGCTTCTGCACGAGCGGCCGCCTCAATTGCCGCACGTACGGCGCTATCATCCCGAATCTTTTCGGCAACACACGGAGCACATTCTTTATCTGACGATTTTATCGTTTTTGTATCCTTAATAACCAATTGTCCCACTGTTTCATCAATCGTCGGGACAACGCCATCAAATTCACCCGATACAGGTTCAGCAAATCTCAACAAAGCATATCCCGAACGCATCCCGTGCATCGCTTGAGATACACTGAACGTATAATATCCACCAAGAACGGCCTTTTCAAAATCAATGTAATCTACGGCAAACCCCATATTTAAATCAGATACCAATGTAGAGGTAAAAGCACAACCAAAATTATCAAGAACAACAGATACCTTATCCGAATCGCCCACAACAACCGTTGCTTGAGCCGTTCCGCATGTCGGATAAGTTCCATTGGCTTCAACCGACATATCTAACAAAGCTGTTAAGGATGTTTCTTCACCTGATAATTTAACATCACTCATATCGGCCGAATCAACTGACACATTGGCCGTCATAAAAGGGGATGAGGCAGACACCATTAATTTTTGTTGAAAACACAACCGAATAGCGGGATCCGCATCACAAAACGTGATTTTACGCCCTGTATTTTTAGTAAACAATTCGCCCAATCGTTCATATAAAGCCACCGGTGTTGCCACACGAATCGCCTCTTTACACTCGCCAGCCGTACACAATTGCACCGAAGAGGTGGGAACAGCCCAAACGGATGTACTGAAAAAAACACCTAAAACACCGGATAAAAGGGACAATTTACTTACTGTCATAGATATAGCCTCTCACTAAAAATAACACTGTTTTTTCCATTTTAAGCACAAAAAAGTCTTCTTTGCAACAGTTATTTAAGTTTTATGAAAAGATATCAAACCGATACGCTGACAAAATACTAATCGCTGCCGTTTCGGCCCGCAAAATCAACCGCCCTAAATTAAGGGCTATCATCCCCTCTACCCTTTCAAATGCTTGGATTTCTGCAGGACTCCAGCCCCCTTCGGGACCAACAATGAAACAAACGGGCTGTGTTTTATCAATTTTTCCTTTCAATTGACCTCGTTCGGATAGATATACCTTTTGCCCCTCGTCCAACGTCAAAAAAGTTTTTAATGGCATTGGTTCAGTTATTTCCGGCACATCCAACCGTTCGCATTGTTCGGCCGCTTCAATAACAATATGTTTTGCCCGTTCTAAATTCAGTTTAGACACAACCGTGC
>JAFXFY010000035.1 GCA_017513365.1 Alphaproteobacteria bacterium
CCCAGTCCATAATCACGCCAATTCCAGCTTCATGCAATTTATCAATTAAATATTTAAAGTCATTCGGGGTCCCATAACGACTGGTCGGTGCATAAAGTCCCGTTGTTTGATATCCCCAAGAGCCATCAAACGGATATTCGGACAAAGGCAAAAATTCAACGTGTGTATAGCCCATATATTTGACGTAAGTCGGCAATTCTTCGGCCATTTCACGGTAAGTCAACCACCGATTCCCCTCTAATGAATTGCGACGCCAAGACCCGAAATGTACTTCATAAATTGAAATCGGCGAAGACAAATCATTGGCTTTGCGCCGTCCCTCTTTTATCCAGTCATCGTCTTGCCAATTATAAGCATTTCGGTTAAACACCAAAGTTCCCGTTTTCGGACGCATTTCATAGGCAAACCCGACCGGATCTATTTTTAACGGCAATAAATCACCGTTAGCCCCGACAATTTCATACTTATACATATCCCATTCTTTAAGCCCCGGGATAAACAATTCCCAAATACCCGAAGAACCACGAGGACGCATCAGATGTCGGCGCCCGTCCCAATCATTAAAGGACCCCACCACACTCACTCGTTTGGCGTTCGGGGCCCATACGGCGAAAGACACGCCATCCACACCTTGATGAGTTATCAGATGAGCCCCCAATTTTTCATAAGACTTATAGTGTGTCCCCTCGCCAAACAAATACAAATCCATATCTCCCAAAACCGGCCAAAAACGATAGACATCTTCGGCCTCATAGACCGTATCATTATACAATGTGATTTTAAAGTAATATGAAAAGAAATCCGCCACAGTGGGTAAATCCAGTTGAAACAAACCATCATTATGAACTTTACGCATATATCCCAAACTGGCGCCCGTATCACGGTTAATCACCTCTATGGATTTGGCTTGCGGTTGCAAAGTTCTGATAAAAATAAATTTATGCCCGTCCTCGTTAGTAGCTTCATGCATCCCCAAGACGGCAAAAGCATCCCCCAAATAGTGGCCTTTTACTAAATTTTCAACAACTTGCGGTTCTAAAATATGTTTCATTTGACTCCTCACCTTTCATATTTTTTCACTATAGCATTATTTTTTATCAAAAAGAAAGAGGTTAATTTTATTTTTTGTTGTTTTTTGCTCAATTTATTGATATACAGAAAGAAAAACACAAAGGAGTTCCCCAAATGCACAAAGAATATTCAAATTATGAAAGTTTTATGTTCATGTATGGCGCCACAATCAGACGATTATTAAAACGCCTCTTTTGGGGATTTGTTATCTTTGCCGTCATATGGCACTTTGGATTACAACGGTATGTATATCAACGCTTATTTGGCACTCCATTTAATGAAGAAATGACAATTTCTCAAAATGAAGTCTATGTTGACTTACCCCCGGACAATTATAGAACAGCCTCTATCGCAGGATACGAGGTAAAATTTCAATTATTAAAACAATATTATGCTACAGGACGCGTTATTTATGTTGACAGATACACAAATCCTTTTGGTAGATTTTACCGAGATACAGATGACGGCAGCACACGCGCATATGATGAAATTGTACCACAAGACATTAGTTTCGTTATTGGAGATTTAGCCAAATCTTCAGAATTAAAAGGAGATCATGAATATAGAATGGGAATTATAGATGTGGAAGATAAAGACACACGCGATATCGTTCTAAAACATGAAAAACTCTTTGACACGCATTTTACAAATATTCATACGATTGCCGCTTCAATAAATGTTCAAAAAGCGTTAGATATCTTAAAAGCCGGAGATATTGCTACATTAGAAGGATATCTTATTTATTGGGAAACACGCGTCAGAAGTGGACGCATCTTGAATTTTAGATCTGCCGTTTATGCCGGAGAAACACATAAAGATCAAAAATACGGTGGCATGTCAAATGTTGGAAAGTGCAAACAATTATTATTAACAAAAATCACTTTTGATGGCTACACGTTTGAATAAATAAAAATAGTTGACACAAAGATAAATATGTGATATACTCTTTCAAAATTAACAGAAAGGGTATGTTATGTTGCAAATCAATGAAGCCACAAGAAATGACGATTTAAAACTCATTCGCTCGGAAATTATGGCAAATGCAAAAAGCTGTGTTGATATATTAATGTATCACAATCCAGAAACAGGCGAAGAAATCATTTTGTCCTGTTGTATGTTAACCGGTAATTTAAACGGAAAATTATTTAATTGTTCATGTTATAGTCCAATGAGCGAATTATTTTTTAAAGAATCCAGAGATTTAAAAGATACCAACCCACGTCATTATCAATCAATGTCAACTTCTCGTGTTCATGAATTTTTAGATGAAATTGATGCACGATTAGCAACTGTTGATAACTCATATTATATGAGATTGCAAATGCATACCGTTAGAGAACGTTACGATTTAGAATGTCGTCAAAATCCCCATAAACGCAAAGCTCAACAACAATTATCCGAAGCCGAAGCAGCTAAACAACGCCGGTTAGAAAACGAAGAACGCGACCGCAAAAGAAAAGCCGAACGTGAAGCCGAACGTTTAAAACGCAAAAAAATTGCCCAAACAACCAAACGAGTTAATGCCGATGCAGCCAAAGCAGCTGCCGAACGCAAAGCCGAAGAAGAAAGGAAAGCTCAAATGCAAAAGGAAGCACAATTGAAAGCTCAAGAAGAATCAAAAAGAGCCGAAATTAAACGAATTACAGAAAATATGTTTCAAGCCTTTGACAAACATCCAAGTTTACCTCCGGTTTACGAACGTAATAAAAATGGCGACGATTGTTTCTATTTTAAAATCAACGGTAAAGTCATGCACGTTGTTATGTCAGAAACGGACCCGTTATGTCATTTTTTAAATCCGGATAAAAAATCCTCTAAGCCTTTAGGGATTTATGATATTCAAGACATCATGATGAATATCAACGAACATTTAAATGCAAATGGTGATTTTGACGAATTGCTGGGTAACTTTGCCCTATTCTATAAAAAATGCCAACAAATTATGACGAACAAAAATACAATAAACGATAAAAGAACTGAAAAACAAAGCGAAAATATGCACGGCGTAATTGTCCGCAGTAAAACCGTAGTACCTTTGTACACCAAAGTATGTCAAAAATTAATGAGCCCCTACACTTTTGACAGGGATAATCAGCACCATTAAACAACATTTATTTTAAATCATCGGACCTTGATTTTCTCAAGGTCTTTTTTTATTCCTTGTATAATCAAATATTTTTAATAAAAAAGCAAAAAGATACTTGCATTAGATTAAAAAAAATGCTAATGAGTATGGGTAAAAATAAAAAAAAGTTCTCCACCCGTTTGGGCGGCGGTCTTTTTTAAAAAAAAGATTCTGATAATTAAGTCAGGATATTGTAAAAACTAAGTAGCAAAAGGAAAAGTAAATGACAAAATGGGTTTATACTTTTGGTGATGGCACAGCGGAAGGCGAAGCCAGCATGAAAAACCTTTTGGGTGGTAAAGGTGCCAACTTGGCTGAAATGAGCCGTGTTGGTGTGCCGGTACCTCCGGGGTTCACAATCACAACAGAAGTTTGCACATATTATTATGAAAACAACCATACCTATCCGGTTGAATTAAAAGACCAAGTTATGGCTGCTTTACATGGTATTGAAGAAAAAATGGGCCGTAAATTCGGTGACGAAACAAATCCTTTATTGTTCTCCGTCCGTTCCGGTGCCCGTGTTTCCATGCCTGGTATGATGGACACAGTTTTAAACCTCGGTTTGAATGATAAAACTGTTTTAGGTTTGGCTGCTCGTTCCGGTAATGAAAAATTCGCTTATGACAGCTATCGTCGTTTCATTCAAATGTATGGTGACGTTGTTATGGGTGTTCACAGCTCAAAATTTGAAGCTGTTTTGGATTAAGTTCGTGAAACAAACGGTTATAAATTTGATAACCAAATGACTGTTGAACAATTAAAAGACGTCGTTGAAAAATTCAAAGACATCTGTGCTAAAGATGGTCATCCATTACCGCAAGATCCGATGGAACAATTGTGGGGTGGTATCGGTGCCGTGTTCAAATCTTGGATGGTGGACCGTGCTATTTACTACCGTAAACTTAACAACATCCCAGGTGATTGGGGTACAGCCGTTAACGTTCAAACAATGGTATTCGGTAACTCTGGTGATAACTCTGCAACGGGTGTTTGCTTCTCTCGTGACCCTGCTACAGGTGAAAACTACTTCTATGGTGAATATCTTAAAAATGCTCAAGGTGAAGACGTTGTGGCCGGTATTCGTACACCGCAACCAATGACAATCTTTGCTAAAGAAAAAGGCAACATTGATTTACCGGCTATGGAAGAAGAATTCCCAGAATTGTATAAACAATTGGCCGATATTCGTGCTAAATTGGAAGCTCACTACAAAGATATGCAAGATATGGAATTCACAATCCAAGACGGAAAATTGTGGATGTTGCAAACTCGTAACGGTAAACGTACAGGTACAGCCGCTTTAAAAATCGCCGTTGACATGGTACGTGAAGGCTTAATTGATAAGAGAATGGCCGTTATGCGTGTAGAAGCCGGTCAATTAGACCAATTATTACACCCGATGTTTGACAAAAAAGCCAAACGTGAATCCTTTGCCCGTGGTTTGCCGGCCTCTCCAGGTGCTGCCGTCGGTCAAATCGTTTTCTCTGCTGAAGATGCAGAAAAAGCCGTTCACGAAGGTAAAAAAGTTGTCTTAGTTCGTGTTGAAACATCTCCGGAAGATATCGCCGGTATGCACGTATCTCAAGGTATTTTGACAGCTCGTGGTGGTATGACCTCTCACGCTGCCGTGGTTGCTCGTGGTATGGGTAAACCATGTGTATCCGGTGTTGCCGATTTACGCATTGACTATGATGGTAAATTCTTGAAAGCCGGTGAAGTTATCTTGAAAGAAGGCGACATGATCTCCATTGATGGGACTACAGGTGAAGTAATGGCTGGTGCCTTACCACTCGTATTACCAGAAATGACAGGTGATTTCGGTGAATTCATGACTTGGGTTGATGAAATCAGAACATTAGGCGTTCGCACAAATGCTGAAACTCCATTAGATGCTAAAACAGCTCGTGGTTTCGGTGCCGAAGGTATCGGTTTGTGCCGTACAGAACACATGTTCTTTGATCCGGCTCGTATTAACCATATGCGTCAAATGATTTTGGCTAATACAGAAGCCGATCGTCGTGCCGCTTTGGATAAATTATTGCCGTATCAACGTCAAGACTTCATTGATTTGTTCACAATTATGGAAGGTTTACCAGTAACAATCCGTTTCTTGGATCCGCCACTCCATGAATTCTTACCGAACAAACGTGAAGAACAAGTTGAAATTGCTCAAGCTTTGGGTGTTCCGGTTGAAGAAATTGCCGCTCGTACAGCTAAATTGCACGAAGCCAACCCAATGCTCGGTCACCGTGGTTGCCGTTTAGGTGTTACCTATCCGGAAATCTACGAAATGCAAGCTCAAGCCGTATTTGAAGCTGCTGTTTCCGTGATTAAATCCACTGGCAAAGCAATCGTTCCGGAAATCATGATTCCGTTAGTTGGAACGAAAAAAGAATTAGACTTGATGAAAGCCGCTGTTGTGAAAATGGCCGATATGGTAATGAAACAATCCGGTACAACATTTGAATATCATGTTGGTACAATGATTGAATTGCCACGTGCAGCCATCACAGCTGACAAGATTGCCGAAACAGCCGAATTCTTCAGCTTTGGTACAAACGACTTAACTCAAACAACTTTGGGTATGAGCCGTGACGATGCCGGTGCATTCTTGCCTGAATATGTTGCCAAAGGCATTTACGGAGCCGATCCGTTTGCTTCTTTGGATCAAGAAGGCGTTGGTGCTTTGGTTGAAATCGCTGTTCAAAAAGGTAAAGCCACTCGTCCGAACATCAAACTCGGTATCTGTGGTGAACACGGCGGTGATCCGGAAACGATTGACTTCTGTCATCGTGTAGGCTTGACATACGTGTCTTGCTCTCCGTACCGTGTGCCTATCGCAAGATTGGCCGCCGCTCAAGCAGCAGTCAGAAATGCTAAATAATATTTAGATTTCTAATAAAAACAAAGCCCGTCGGATTTTTCTCCGGCGGGTTTTGTTTGTTTTTAAAGGCGCTGATAACAAAAAGTTATATTTAGCGCCCTCCTCGCCTACGAGAATATTCAAAATCACGTTGAAATCGTTCACGTGTATCCTCTTGGAAACGTTTACGACCATCATCTTGAAAGCGACGTAAACGTTCCGTCAAACTACTTTCACGGAAACGATCTTTTGAATCTTCAGAAAATCTTTTACGTTCGTCTTCATAAACATCCTCTCGCGAATGAAACCGTTCTCGCCCTCCCCCACTATTTTCATCATCTTGAGAAAAGGGGTTTATAAAATCATTATCTTTATTATCTGTCATAATACACTCCTTTTATTATAGCCATACAACTATTGTACCATATTTTTCAAAATTTAACAAATAAAAAAAACTTTTGATATATTCAAAAATATGATATAATAATACTTATAGATATAATAAAATTAAGGAGTGGCATTATGGTAATTGACGAACAATTTAAAAAAGATATGTTGGCTTTTCGTAGTAGTCCATATAGCTTTAATCCATCCAATAAAAATTGGACATCTGTTTTAAAAATGATGCATAACAGGGAGGAAGTCCCCTTAGATGGAACACGTTCCTCATTATTTAGACGTTTAGAAGAAGAAATCAAAAGAGCATATAATAATCGTGATATTGACTATTTAAAAAAAGTTTTTCCAACAGCAGAAGATTTAATTGCACATGGTTCTGCCCTTTGGATAATGACACATAAATCAACAAATAAAAAGATATTGAAAACTCCAACAGAATTTATCAAAGATATCTTTAAGGCATATGATTTAGATAATCGGCCTGAATTAAAAAAACAATTATTGTTACAACGTGGACCGAATGGAAAATATGCTACTGATAATTTGCTAGCGCCTGTGATAAAAAAAGACCTTATAAAGAAAACAA
>JAFXFY010000003.1 GCA_017513365.1 Alphaproteobacteria bacterium
GTACGACCAAACTCCAAAAGATGTGTCTGTTTCGTTTGTGCAACCGGTATTTTCGGGGTTGACGACCTATAACACGGTGCAAGCAACTAAAAACCAAGTGCGTTCTGGGCGGTTTAATTTAAAAAATACCGAACAAGTGACGTTATTGGATGCAACGGCTGTGTATATGGACGTGATTCGTGATATGGCTGTGTTAGATTTACAAATTAATAATGAAAAGGTGCTCAAAAAACACTTAGAATCTTACCGCAAACGCTTTAAAGCCGGTGAACTTACTCGTACAGATGTAGCGCAATCCGAAGCGCGTGTATCCGGTGCTAAAGCGAATCGAATCGCTGCCGAAGGTCAATTAGAGGTGTCTAAAGCCAATTTCTTCAGCGTGGTTGGGATAGAACCTAAAGATTTGCAAGATGTAGATGATTTGTCTGTTAAATTACCCGAAACGGTTGATCAGGCAATTGATTTAGCATTAAAACATAATCCGAAAATTCGGGCGGCTCATTATGCCGAACAATCCGCTCTTAATATTGTCAGTGCGAAAAAAGGGGCATTATCTCCATCTGTAGATATTCGGGGGGCTGCCGGTAAACAAAAAGAGGTGACACAACTTGATGAGGCGGATTATTGGCAAATTACGGCCAATTTGCGTGTGCCGATTTATCAAGCCGGTTCAGAATATGCCGCTGTACGTGAGGCTAAACAATTGGCTAATCAATATCGTATATTGCTTGCTAAAACACGTCAAGATGTGCGTTCTGAAACAACGGCTGCTTGGGAAAGATATCAAGCAACTAAGGCACAAATCCAATCCATTAAAGACCAAATTAAGGCGTCTAAAATTGCACTGGAAGGTGTCATTCGTGAGGCGAATGTTGGTTCTCGTACCGTTTTGGATGTATTGGATGCCGAACAAGAACATTTGGACAATCAAGTCAGTTTGACAAAGGCTCATCGTGAAGAAATCGTTTCGGCATTTGCTCTGTTGTCTGCTATTGGGCAAATGAACCCGACTGGTTTAGAATTGGGCGTTGAAACATATAATCCCGAAATTTATTATGATGAAGTTCAAAGTAAATGGATTGGTTAGGGAATAAATTAAGGAAATAATATGCAAGAACAAGAACCAAGTGTAAATGATATCTTAAGCTCTATTCGTCAGATTTTATCTAATAAAATTGATGATGGAAATAATGAAGAAGTGGTTGCTAACAATACTAACGAATCGAGTGTTCCTACCGTTGATGAACAGGAACAAGCCTTAATGGAGGCAACAGATGTCTATGTGTTGATGCCGGATATGCGTGTTACTCAATCTGAAACGGCTCAGCCAAGTGAATCATCAAATGCTGTATTGCAATCGGACATCTCTTCAAACGATATGCCGTATGAAGAGCCGATGATTGTTGGACAAGAACGTGTTGAACCGGTGAGGGAAATACCTCAGCCGGTACAGTCTCAACCGACGGAAACACCGGTTTTGCCCGATATTAAAGAGGCAGATATTAAGCCGATGATACAAGACTGGCTGGATAAAAATCTGCCGGCTTTGGTGGAGCGGGTTGTGGCCGAAGAAGTGCGTCGTATTTTTAATAAACGATAAGTTTTAATATTATAATTTTACAACACGGGCCAAGGTTAAAACAAATACCTTGGCTGCACCATTTTTAAGTAATATTTTGCTACATTCATTTATTGTTGCGCCGGTTGTGAACACATCATCTATCAGTAAAATATTTTTATCTTTTATTAAATGTTTATTTTTAATCCCGAATGCACCGGCAACATTACGTTTTCTATCGGCTGCTTTCATATGTCCTTGAGAAATGGTGGCCCGTTTTCTGGTTAAGATAGCTGAATGATATGGAATGTGAGATTTTTCAGCCAGTCGTTTAGCTAACACATCGGCTTGATTATATTTACGTTTGATGTGTCTAAACCGATGAAGTGGTACTCCGATAATTAAATCGGTTTCGGAAAATAAATCACGCCCCGCACGATATAGTAAATTGGTCAGCAGTGGTGCTAATTCCAAATGATCCGAGTGTTTGAACGGCAAAATTAATTTCGCCGAGAACGAATCGTAGATAAAAGCCGAACGAGCTTTTGTAAAAATCGGATTTTTCTTGCAGCAAGCGCCACATCTTGTTTCTTCGGGAATGTCAAACTCAAACGGTTTACCGCAAATTTCACAATAGGGGCGACAAATAAAATGAATTTTACTAAAACACTCACTGCATAATCCATGAGTGAGTAAAACCCGCTTTTTACAAATCGGACAAAGTGGTGGTACAATAAAATCTAAAACAGTGCGATACACGGTACGAAAAAATGACATACTATCCTCTAACAAATTGTCATACAATTATATGTTAAATACCCCAAAAAGACAAGGAAAGAATGAAAAATCAAGGGAACCCCTTGTTCTTTTTGGCGTTTTGTGCTATATAACTTATATAAAAAAAAGGGGAAATAAATGACGCGTATTACACAAAATGCATTCAGATTGTTATTTTTGTTGGCTTTAACAAACGGTATAGGATATGTCGGTGGTTCCTTTATGAACCAAGATACCATGAACTGGTATAATACGCTCGTTATGTCCTCTTTAACACCACCGGATATGGTTTTCCCGATTGTGTGGTTTGCATTGTTTTTAATGATGTCTGTGGCGGCCTTTTTGGTGTGGAATAAAGTCAGTCCTCGTTGGTTCGTTGCCCAACTTGCGATGAACTTGCTGTGGACGTTTTTGTTTTTTGGATTAAGAGAGGTACTGGCCGCTTGTTTCGTTATTGTGGCAATGCTCTACTTTTTGTACAGATGTATGCGTGATTTTTATACCAAATCTCATATAGCGGCCTTTTTGATGGCTCCGACCTTTTTATGGAGCTTATTCGCATTATATCTCAATATTTTTATCGTTATTAATAATTAAAGGAATGTCCGAATGATCCCCCTGAAATATGCTCCCAGATTTTTAATCGCTGCTCGTGCGTTGCAGATGATGAAGTTTATGTTGCCGGTTATGGCGTTGTTTTATCAAGATAAAGGGGCCACGATTGGTGATATCTTTTTAATCCAAGGGGCATGGGCAATCAGTGCCTTTTTGTTGGAAATCCCCAGTGGTTATATTGGTGATTTATGTGCCCGTAAAACGGTTGTGGCTTTGGCTTTTTTAGTTGGTGCTTTAGCTAATTTATTAATGGGTTATGGATATGGTTTTTGGGTACTGCTGAGTGGTGAATTATTGTTGGGATTTTCGCACGCCCTCTATTCCGGAACGGCGGAAGCCTATTATCATGACTTATTGAAAAAACGTTCTA
>JAFXFY010000036.1 GCA_017513365.1 Alphaproteobacteria bacterium
CAACATTTCAACCATCTCAGTTTGATTAGCCATCATAGCCGCTTCTTTTGCCGTTAAACTGCTATAGCCACGTTTTAACGCATATGATCTTGCGGTAATATCGGCACCTTTTTTAATTAATTTACTGGCCACCGGAATATGTCCATGAACGGCTGCAATATGCAATGGTCTGACCCCCTGTTTATCAGTCGCATTCACATCACCACCAGCATTTACCAAAGCGGTTATAACATTACCATAAAATTGAGTCGCAGCCATATGCATAGCCGTTTGGCCGGAATAATCTTGCACATTCGGATTAATTTTAAATTTTCGGATAAAATGATCGATTAATTTAAGATCCCCTTGTTCAGCTGCATAATGCAACAAAGTACGTCCTTTATCATCTACAGCCCATGGTTTAGCTCCTTTTTTAACCAATGCTTCAATATTGGCCAATGCTTTTGACCGTTTAACACAATAAAATAAAGCGTCGTTTAATTGCATGTTTTCCTCCTCCTGTTAAAAATAAGTATACATCAATCAATTTTATTTGTCAAGTATTTTTTTATAACTCACTAAAAATACAAAAAAAAGACCCACCGTTTGGTGAGTCCCTTTTCATAAATCCCAAGAAAATTATTCTGCCGGAGTTTCTTGAACTTCAACAACTTTTTCTTGTTTAGCCAATTTAGCTTCAGATTTTTTAGCTTCGTCAGCCGTTCTGGCAATATTGACGCGGATTGTTTGTGCTACATCAGGGTGTAAAGACAAACGAACATCAAAAATACCCATATTTTTGAACGGTTGATTCAAATCAATTTGACGGCGTTCCACTTTGAAACCGGCTTCATGGATTGCTTCGGCAATATCACGAACCGTTACGGAACCGTACAATTGACCTGTTTCAGCGGCTTGACGAATAATAACAACAGACAAGCCTTTGATTTTTTCAGCCATATCTTCGGCTTCTGATTTTAATTTTAAGTTATGTGCTTCATATTCTTTGCGTTTGGATTCAAAGTAAGCCATGTTATCTTTTGTTTTACGCAAAGCTTTTTTCTGAGGCAACAAATAGTTTCTGGCATAACCGTTTTTAACGTTCACAACGTCGCCCATTTGGCCGAGGCGTTCAATACGTTCTAATAAAATTACTTCCATGTTAAACTCCTCTAAAATTAATCGTTGCTGACAAACGGCAATAAGGCCAAAATACGAGCACGTTTAATTGCTTTAGACAATTCACGTTGGTGTTTGGCACATGTTGCAGATACACGAGACGGAACCATTTTACCACGTTCTGTAATGAAACGGGACAATTGTTTCACATCTTTATAGTCAATTTTAAAACCTTTGTCTGAACAATACGGACAAGTTTTACGATGACGAGAAAAAGATTTTACTTCAGCCATGATTATTCTCCTTCCGTAATTTCAACATCATATTCTGCTTTGGCTTTTCTGGATTTCGGTTCCATCATAACGGACGGTCCTTCTTCCAATTCATCAACCTTAACAGTTAAAAAGCGTAATAAGTTTTCATCAATACGCATTAAACGTTCCATTTCAACAACGGCTGCAGCCGGTGCATCAATGTTGAATAATGTGTAATAACCTTTACGGTTTTTTTGAATTTTATAGGCAAGTGTACGCAGACCCCAGTCTTCACGTTTTGTCACTTTACCACCGTTTTGTTCAATAACAGCCGCAAATTTGTCGGCCAATTCCGTTACTTTATTGGGTGTCAAATCTTGACGTGCAATAAATACGTTTTCATAAAAAGACATAAATATCCTCTCCTTATGGATTTTCTCGTTTCGGTTTATGCAAATCATCCACCATGGATAACCGCCTGAAACATAGCCCAAGTCCGATAGCATTGGGCAAGGTAGTCGGAAACAGGTGCGACTATACACTATTTTGAATCAAAAATCAAGTAAAATTTTTATTATTGTTCGGTTTGTCCAGCGCCGGCCCCGACTGTAAAGCGTATTTGTTTCTTTTGAGGGCGCATCAACTGACGTTTTGTTTTTGATTGGGCAGATGGCGTTCTTTTCCCCTGTATAGTTTTTTCAGACATTTTGCCCCGAACTGTTTGAGCAGACTGTCCCCCATTTTGTTTTTCGTTTGATGTCGTTGGCACACCAATTTGCCCCTTTACTCCCGGATTAAACGGACGTACAACGGTTTTCGGAATGGACACCGGCTTACTTATCGGCAATACCTCATTATCTTGCCGCATCAACTTAAGCAAAACATCCTCACCGGCTGCTCCCGAACCGGCGCACTCTTTTTTACCGACAAACGGCAAATTCATATCTACCAATGCCGGCGCATAATACAATAAATCACGGCATTCACTGGGCGTAAATGTCAACCGATATGGTTTTATTTTGACATCTTCAACCGTTCCATCCGACAAGGTCATTTTTTCGCAATAATCAAGACAATCCATATCAGAAACCAAATTCAAAACAACCCTTTGTTCGGCTTTTTCCAAAATAATGGCCGTTTTACGAACCTCAGCCACCACAAAATCATCAGGTAAGCGTTTTCCTGCATGAGCAGACACAACCTTACCGTTATGATCTTGCAAACGGACTTCGTCCCCAATAATATCAATCAAATAGTATGGTTTATTTTTATTCCGCTCCACAATATCTTGAGCCGTTTCACAATTACATCCGGCAGGTTTCACCAAAACCTCCACTCCTTCCGATGATGTACCAGCGCACGAAAAAGCCAATGAACGCATATATTTTACTGCCGTTTCTCGTTTGAGTTGATTGCCACGCACTAAATGAAATAATCCTAAATTTTCCTCGGCTGCCGGACATCCAAGCAATATCGCCCGCCAAAAATATTCAAATGCCTTGGTATCCTTTTGTGGTTGCCCATACTCACCGGTGTAAAATAAATATCCAATCATATTGTTAGCGGCCGCTGAACGTTTTTTTGAGGCCTCAGCCAAAAACTCAACAGCTTTAGCCGGAGCATAAGCCCCACCCATTTCATCCAAATAATACAGCCCTAATCGCTCAGCTACCTGTCCTTCCTGTACATCAGATAAGCCACCGATTTGTAAGGCCCGAGCATAATGTTCTTCTGCCGGCTTACCCAAACCCTTAGCCATCAAACGATGACCTTGTTCGGCAATCGCAGGAGCATACCCCAAATCAGCTGATTTTTCACAATACAAATCACTGTACATGTGATGAGGCCAACGCACACATAATTGGTACAAGGCCTTTTTATATTCTTTTTGAGACACCCATCCGGCCCATGTATTCCATGCCGTTTCCACATTATTAAATCCACATTCATCATAAACCATTACATCCTGAGTGGTTTCAGCCTGCGCTATTTTAGCCTCACATTCGGCCGAAGTTTGTGCCTTGGCTGATAGAGATAACAGACTGCTCAATAATAATAAAGCCACAAAACGCATAGACAAATCTCCTTAACAAACTGTTTCATTTTTTTCAAAGCATAGCAAAAATATCAACGCCATACAAGAGAAAAAAACAATACTTGACAAGAAAAAGAAAATCGGCTATATCTACCTTGAGATTTTTAACATCATATGGAGGCCCGCATGAGCTTGATTACATTAGAACCGAACTACAAACCATCCGCTAAAGAAGAATATATGTGTGATAAGCATTTGGAATACTTTCGCCAAAAATTATTAAATTGGCGTACGGAATTAGTTAAAGAATCAAGTGATACGTTGCAGGATTTAAAAGAAACCAATTTGAACGAACCGGATTTAAACGATCGTGCCAGTAATGAAGCTGATCAATATTTAGAACTCAGAACACGAGATCGGATGCGTAAACTCATCAAAAAAATCAACCAAGCTTTAGACCGTATTGAAAACGGCACGTATGGATATTGTGAAGAAACTGGTGAACCCATTGGTCTTGGACGGTTAGAGGCCAGACCGGTAACCACCCTATGTA
>JAFXFY010000037.1 GCA_017513365.1 Alphaproteobacteria bacterium
ACCATCCCGATAAGTGGGCTCCATACTGTCGCCACACACCTCTAACGCATAAACATTTTTATCCAAAACCAAGGGAAATTCTATTCCGTCCCAATCGTCTATACTTAAAGGATAGCCATCTGAATCAAAGTACCCTTCCCGACCGGCTTTGGCTAAGCCCAGCAACGGAATCATTTGATTTTTAGGGGGCATTGGCGATTCGCCGGCCAGTTCCACAAATTCAAAAATCGTTACGTTCATCGCTTGCAACAACTTATTCATACTTTCCGTTGACGGCCACCGCTTGCGTCCATCCGGCCCGACACGCTTAGATTTATTGAAACTGGTCGGATCTAAACCGGCCTTAATTGCCATAGCGGATAAAGACAAACCATTTTTGGATGCCAAATTTTCAATACCCGCCCAAATTTCAGAATAACTTAATTGCATAAAAGACTCCTAACGTTATGATAATATAAGATAACATTCTTTTTATTCCTTGTCAATAGGAAAATTATCTTATTTTTTCTCTTGACAAGCCCATACTTTTGAACTATTAGATATTTTGTTCTTATTTTGTTCTTATCATTAGTAAGGGAGGAAATTGATATGAAACATTATAATCCAAATACACATTATAATCCAAATATGACACCTTTTGATAACTCAGAGGAGGCTTGGTTTTGGTGTTGTTTATGCGAATCGCTCGGTTGCAAAAGGGGACGAGGGACGCACAAAACAATCATAAGACCTTGCGAATCATCCGACATCATTATTGCCGTTAAACGTTTACTCGGCAGTGGGATTATTTCTCAAGAACATGCCAAAATTTTATCCAAATATGGTATGCAACAAATGCCGCCACATCCCAATTTCGGGGATAGTCCACGCATTTGCAAGTTGTGGAATGAGGCTTTAGACTTTTTAAACAACATATTAAAACAAAAAGGAATTGTCGCATGAAAAACACAAAACTTGCCGGATACAGATATCCATTTGCCTATGTTGGTTTTGGGGGAGAACCCAGATTTTGGTGGATGCGTTTTTTAAAGAAAGACTTTTACCATTGTTTCGTTGTTTTGGGTAACGGATATGAATGGATTTTAATAGACACCCTATCTCATTTTACCGATATTTTAGTACTGAAAAATGTTGATATTAAAAAGGCGTTAAAAGCTCACGGCTATAAACTCATCCGAACAACGCCCCATATTCCTGAAACCTCTCGAGCCGTTTTAATGCCACTGACCTGTGTAGAATCGGCAAAAAGATTTTTAGGAATAAAAAATCGTTTTATTTTAACGCCTTATCAACTTTTTAAATTTTTATCTCAAAAAAAAGGAAAATAATCCTTGACAACGGAATAAAAATGTGCTATATTGAGTTCAGTTAACAACCACCAGTGTATCCATTTTTTGCCCTTGGGTCAAATCCCAAGGGTATTTTTGTTGGTTGAAGCTAAAAAAAAATTATAGTCCAACATTTATGATAGGAGAAAACAATGTCTGACGTACAGCAAATTTACGCCAAATACAAAAAAGCTCTCGCCAAACGAACTGTTTGGGACAGCACGTGGGAAGAATGTTATGAATTTGCCCTGCCCCAACGGGAAAGCACATTTGCACAAAGCACATCAAAAATCAATCGCCTGTTTGACGGCACGGCACCGGATTGCGTTGATCAATTAGCGGCTTTAATGTTATCAGAAATGACACCACCTTGGGGAAAATGGTTTCACTTAACGGCCGGAACGGATTTATCTCAAGCCGAATTTGCCTCCATCCGTCCGACATTGGAAAAAATTTCAGATACGTTGCAAGCCCATTTTGACAGGTCCAATTTTGCCTTAGAAGTTCATCAATGCTATTTGGATTTAATTACAACCGGCACAACGTGTTTGTTATTTGAAGAAGCACCCGTCGGTTATGCATCGGCCTTTCGCTTTTTATGTGTACCGTTATCCGAAATTTGCTTAGACGAAGGACCGTCCGGCAGATTGGATTGTACATTCAGAAAATCTCAAATGGATTATCTGACGCTCAAAAATCGGTTTCCGACATTTGAGCTGACCGATAAAGCGGTCAAAGCTTTAACCGAAGACGAAGCCAAAATATCGGTTATTGAAGCGGTCTTACCTCGCATCGGCGGAGGTTATACATATACCGTATTTTTGGAACCGGACAACCAGCATGATTCAATAAAAGGTGTGCCCTCCTTATTAAAGGAAAGTGTTTTTTCAACGTCACCTTTTATTTCCTTTCGCTGGGTCAAAGCACCGGGGGAAGTTTATGGGCGGTCACCCGTCATGAAGGCTTTACCCGACATTAAAACGGCCAATAAAGTCGTGGAACTCATTTTAAAAAATGCCTCCATTGCCGTTACGGGTATTTGGTTAGCCGAAGATGACGGTGTCCTCAACCCCGCCAATATTAAGCTGACCCCCGGTGCGATTATTCCAAAAGCCGTTGGTTCTAAAGGATTAACCCCTTTGGAAGCCCCCGGCAAATTTGATGTATCACAATTGGTTATTGAAGATTTACGATCTCACATTCGTCATGCTTTATTAGGGGATAAATTAGGACAACTGGACCAAGAGCGTATGACCGCCACCGAAGTCAGAGAACGATCTGCTCAAATGATGCGGATTTTGGGCGCAACGTACGGGCGTTTGCAAACGGAACTGTTAATGCCTTTGGTAGAGCGAGCCGTTGCCATACTGCGCAGACGTGGAGAAATCCCCGATATTTTTGTGGACGGCAGGTTATTAAAAGTTGCCTATAAATCCACAAAAGCAAATGATCAAGCGCAAATAGATGCCGAAAATGCCCTGACTTGGTTCAATACGATTGTTAAAATGGGGGATAATGCTCTGCAAAATGTCAATGTGCCGTTATTTGTTAAATGGTTGGGGACAAAATTAAATGTACCGGCAGATATTTTACAGCTTGCCGATGCTTCAAACTCTGGCAACACCCAAGGCAACATCATTGATTTATCCGATTATATTAAGGATGACGCATGAAACCGCCGGCTTGTCAATGTACCCGATTATTTTCAACACCCGATGGCAAAGAGGTGTTGACTTATTTAAAACACCTGACCAAAGAACGGGTTTTATCTGCTTCAGCTTCGGATAGCGAACTGCGTTTTTTGGAAGGACAGCGTTTCTTGGTTCATCAAATTGAAACTTTGATACGCCAAGGAACAGAACAACCACAAACATAAGGAGATAAATATGGTTGAAAACACACAAAATCAAAATAAACAAAACGATATGGATATGTCAAAAATACCCAGTAAATTTAAGGATGCCAAAACCGGCGAAATTAACGTTCAGGCTTTGTTAAAATCGTATTTAGAATTGGAAAAAAAGCTCAGTAATCGGTCAAAATTATTGCCTGCCGCAACGGTTGGCACAATGCCAAACAGTCCAGATGAATATAAAATCGTGATGAAAAATCCAAAATTAGTAATGGATGAAGATATGAACAAACAGTTGTTTGAATTGGGCTTTACCAATGAACAATTGCAAGCCGTCTATGATTTAGCGGCCGATAAAATTATTCCATTGCTGGAAAATTTATCAGCCGATTATCGGGCCGATAAAGAAATGGCCGAATTGGAAAATGAATTTGGTGGCGCAGAGGCTTTTAACACCATTGCTCGTCAAATTTCCGCTTGGGGTGAAAAGAATTTAAACCCCGAAATTTTTAATGCTCTGTCAACCAGTAAAGAAGGTATTATGACCATTTATAAAATGATGAATGACCAAAGCGAACCAACCGTTTTATCGGGAACTTCCTCACCCTATGAGCCGGTATCAGAAGACTCTTTACGCAAAATGATGCAAAATCCAAAATATTGGAAAGAACAAGATCCGGCTTTACTGAAACGTGTTGAAGAAGGTTTTAAACGCTTATACAAATAAATTTTGAAAGGATAACTTAATTTTTTTAAGCCCCGTAAAT
>JAFXFY010000038.1 GCA_017513365.1 Alphaproteobacteria bacterium
ATGAAACAGATATCACCAGAGGAATTGATGTTGCCAAATTGTTGGGGCAAGCTGATGTCGGTCAAGCCGTGATTGTTCAACAAGGATTAGTTTTATCCGTAGAAGGAATTGAAGGTACTGCTCAATTAATCAGCCGAACCGCTTCTTTAAAAAGAGAGGGCAAGGGCGGTGTTTTAGTAAAAGTATCCAAACCAAATCAAGAACGTCGTGTGGATTTACCGACAATTGGCCCCAAAACCGTTCAAGCGATACATGATGCTGGTTTTTGTGGTA
This sequence comes from Alphaproteobacteria bacterium, assembly GCA_017513365.1. Classification (GTDB taxonomy): domain Bacteria; phylum Pseudomonadota; class Alphaproteobacteria; order CAAHEQ01; family UBA3637; genus UBA7488. The sequence goes on from JAFXFY010000038.1 coordinate 274, forward strand.
TTGCCGTTGAATCCGGCAGTGTGTTAATTGCCGAATACGATAAAACAATTGAATTGGCAAATAAATTAGGTATATTTGTTGTGGGGGTATAAATGGCACCGTTAAAAGTTTATTTAATTACAGGCGAACCTTCGGGAGATTTATTAGGCTCTCGTTTGATGCGTGCCCTTAAAAAACAAACAAACGGTCAAGTTGACTTTATGGGGGTCGGTGGAGAAACCATGCAGGCTGAAGGGTTAAATTCGCTGTTTGACATCAAGGATTTGGCCGTTATGGGTATCTTTGAGGTGTTGCCGGGATTACCCAAAATTTTACGCCACATGAACAATGTTATTGCCGATATTAAAGAAAAGAGTCCCGATATTATCGTTACCATTGACAGTTATAGTTTTTGTGCTCGTATTCATAAAAAATTAAAAAAAGCCAAATGCGATATTCCTCATGTTCATTATGTCGCTCCGCAGGTATGGGCTTGGAAAAAAGGGCGCGCCAAAAAGGTGGCACAATTTATTGACCATTTATTTTGTTTATTGCCCACAGAACCAGCCTACTTTACCCCCTATGGCATGGCGACAACATTTGTCGGGCATCCGGTGGTAGAAGGCGGAGCCGCTAACGGTAATGGTCAATCATTCCGTAAAAATCACCTCATTCCTCAAAAAACACTATTGGTATGTATGTTGCCGGGCAGCCGTCGCAATGAAATCGGATATTTACTCCCTGTTTTTAAGGAAGCTGTAGAAAAAATTGCTCAGCGTCATCCGGATATTTGTGTTATTGTTCCAACAGTTAAAACTGTCGCCAAAGAAATTAAAGCCGATTTAAAAGAGTGGTCTATTCCCTATGTCGTGGTTGAAGGGGAACGAGATAGATATGATGCTTTTGCGGCCAGTGATGTGGCTATTGCGGCCTCTGGTACAGTATCGTTAGAACTGGCCATGGCGGATGTGCCTCATTTAATTGCCTATAAAGTTAATAAACTGACCGGTTGGTTAGCTAAATTATTATTAAAAATAAAATATGTGAACTTGATTAATATTTTGTCGGGATGCGAAATTATCCCCGAACTCTTACAAGAAAATTGTACACCCGAAAAAATTGCCGAAGTCATAGAAGGATTATTGTCATCTGATGCAAAAGATGTTAAACATCATATGAATGTGTTAGGATTCGGTGGGGACATGACTCCATCGGAAGTTATGGCCGGACATATTATTAAAATGGCAAAACGAGGGGAATAAAATGACAGACAGACGTACACTTTATCATTATTCTCTGTGCCCATTCAGCCGTAAAGTTCGCTTGGCGTTGTATGAAAAGGGATTACCCTATGCCATGATTTTTGAAACGCCATGGGCTCGTCGGCCAGAATTTTTACAACTCAGTCCGCTAGGAACCGTTCCGGTACTGATTGAACCGGATGGACATGCATTAACGGACCATGTCGCTATTTGTGAATATTTAAATGAAATTAAGCCCTCTCCCAATTTGTTAGGTGAAACGCCCAGGGGACGTGCTGAAGTCAGACGCATTACCAATATTTTTGACGGTGATTTTTATATGGACGTCTTTAAACCACTCGTTGGTGAACGTGTTTTTAAAGCATTAAAGACCGGAACGGCTCCTAATTCTAACATGATTCGAGTGGGTCGTGAAAATTTAAAACGATATTTGGGATATGTAGATTGGTTGGCGGCTAGACGCAGTTATTTAGGGGGACGTAATTTGTCTATGGCCGATTTAACGGTAGCCGCTCATTTATCCGTTTTGGACTATTTGGGAGAAATTTCATGGGACAATTACACAGATGCCAAACTATGGTATGCAAAAATTAAGTCCAGACCTGCATTTAATTCTTTACTTCATGATAAATTAACTGGTATAATGCCATCAAGTACATATGCCAATTTGGATTTTTAAGGAGATGAGCTCAATGAAACAAAAATTTACAACTCTTTTAATCGGTGTGTGCTTGGCAACGTTAACAGCTTGTGGTGGCGGACAAAAAATTTATTATTGGGAACGTCCGGATACCGGTGCCGTTTGGTTTGCCAGAGATCATAATCAATGCTTACGAGCAGCCGATTGGTGGCCATACTATTTCCCTGGGTATACAATTACACCGCCTTGGGGATGGGGAACACCACCGGAACATGCATTACGTTTTGATAATGATGCCTCCCATGGTATTTGGGCAGAGTTTACACCATTTCCGGGGGCTCAACCGGTCTATGTCAATTCGTTAAAAGGGGATTGGTCTATGTCATATTCAACATACGAAAGATGCATGGAAGACCGTGATTATCGTCAACGCAAACCATCCACCCAAAACCGTGAGGTTTTCCAACAATAACGGGAAATACGTCCGATGTCAAAAATGGTGATTGCACAAATTTTACCAGCCTTAGAAATTGGCGGTGTTGAGCGAGGTACAATTGAAATAGCGAGCGCCTTACAAAAAGAAGGTATTGAAAATTATGTTATTTCAAATGGTGGGCGAATGGTTCCGGAATTAGAACGATTAGGCGTCGAGCATATCACCCTACCCGTTCACAGCAAAAACCCATTCCGAATGTATATAAATGCCCGCAAAATTGCGAAAATAGCCAAAGAAAAAGGCTTTACCTTAATGCATGTGCGTTCTCGGGCGCCGGCATGGGCGGTCAAATGGGCGTCAAAGATGACAAAAATTCCATTTATGACAACGTTTCATGGCGTGTACGGAATTAAACCGGCTATTAAAAAATACTATAACATCGTCATGACACAAGGCGTACGTATGATTGCCATTTCTAATCACGTTAAAAATCAAGTTTTGCGTGATTATCAAATGGATGAAAGCAAAATCAGATTGGTGTACCGTGGGGCTGATACAACTAAGTTTAATCCGGCCTTGATTTCACAAGACCAAATTGCCGATTTAATGATGCAATATCACATTCCGACAGACAAACCCATTATTATGTTGCAAGGTCGTTTGACCCATTGGAAAGGTCAATTATCTATGATAGAGGCCCTGACCAAAATGACACATAAAGAGATAACGGTTTTATTTATCGGTCATCATCAAGGGCGTATGGATTATTACAACGAACTGAATGAAAAAATTAAGGCTTTACCAAAGGAAACAACTGTTTTAACTTTTGCGTTAACCGGCAAAGAAATGCCCACAGTTTTGGCTTTAAGTGATATTGCCGTATCTGCTTCGTTAAAACCGGAACCGTTTGGACGCGCGATGCCAGAGGCTCAAGCCATGGGTAAAATCGTTGTGGCCTTTAATCATGGAGGGGCTGCCGAAACGGTCAAAGATGGCGAAACCGGATTTTTGGTACCGCCTTGCGATACCGATGCTCTTGCCAAAAAATTAGATGATATTTTAGATATGCCCTTAGAAGAACGCAAAACAATCGGTCAAAATGCTATTCGTTCCGTTCATGAAAACTTTTCGGTTCAAACCATGCAAGATCAAACTTTATCTGTTTATAAGGAAATTCATTCATGCCTGTAAAAATGCCCCGTATTCAATTAAAAAAGAAAAAAAATCAAGAACCGTTAACACCAGAACAACGTTTAACACAAGCCGAAAAAGTGGCTGCAGCTTTACAAAAAGCCAGACTGGGCGATTATATTACCTATATGAGCAGTCCATGGCGAATCATTTGGACAAATATGTTAATCGGGGTATCCCGAGGGGTGGGATTAACACTTGGTTTTGCCATTGTTATCGTTATCACGATTAAGGTACTCAGCTTGCTGATTTCTTGGAAATTCCCTTGGTTGTCCGATATGTCGCAAGGGTTATTAGACGTCATAAAAACAACCCCTGGATTGGAACCGTTCTCAAAAGTCATTGATGAAAGTATTTCTGCTAATCCGACAAGATAAACTATTTTAAGGAGAAAATTTATGAAAAATACTCCCCCCCATGTGTTGAGTAAAACAAGAACAGCCGAATCCGGCAGGTCTATGGTAGAAATGCTGGGGACTTTAGCGATTATCGGTGTGTTAAGTATTGGTGGCATTATGGGATACAGCTATGGAATGGATAAATATCATGCGAATCAAACGATTAATGACGTGAACTTACGAGCAGTGGATTTAATCAGTCAATTATCGCAAGGTCATACACCTAATTTAGATTCTTGGGCAACGATCAGTACTGCCGGATATCCCATTTCATTAAATTCAGATGAAGCTCCAACAAATTATTACATCAAAGTTGAAAAAGTTCCCTTTGACGTGTGTGATATGATTGCCCAAAATATGCCGGATACTGTTAAAATTTTAGTTGATAATGCCACTCAAGCTTGTGCCAATGGTGAAAATGTGATGGATTTTACTTATGCCGGATTTGAAATGACTAATGGTGGCGAAAATGATGAAGAAAAGTGTGGTGATACAGTATGTGGAGAGTGCCAAAAATGCTATTTACCCGCACAAATATGTACAGAAGTCGAAGATTTTGAAAAAAGATGTAAAATGGAAGATGATAAATTAGGGTGGTGTGTAAGAGGTTCGTGTTACCTTATTGAAGATTCATGTGATTGTACAACAGATCAATATTGTGCTGATCAAAATAAGTGGGCCTGCAATCCTCAACCAAGTACCAATTGTGTAAATTTAAATTTTTCTGAGTATACAATCAAAGGTAAAACATATTACATATCTAATAGTGCCATGAGTTGGTGGGATAATGTATCTGCATGTGAGGCATTGAGTAAAAAAATTGGTAAAAATATTAGTATGATCTCTGTGCAAGAATTAGTAACAAATCAAGATGGAAGCCAATGGATTAGTGAGACTGGGAACGAAAAGAGAACAATACTTGCAGAACAATTGTATACCCAATCAACAAAATCATCTGTTTGGACACGTGATTGGATAAGAGAATGTGAAGGATATGCTGTGCGTTTAAGTACGGGAATGCTTTTAAATAATTATCTTAAGTATTCTGGTTTTTTCGCTGTTTGTCGTTAATTTTTCTTATTAAATACCTTTTTCCTCGGTATTTATATTGGCGAATTTTTTACATTAAAAAGCTGTATTTTTTTACCAAAAACGTCCTCAATTATCACAGTCTGCTACATCTTATCACTTTTCACAAAACCATCAAAAAAGATGCTTGCAATTTGGGTAAAAATGTGCCTAAATGGAAAGGATTTAAAAGTGTCCGCATGGGGCGGGCCAAATTGTCAACAAAAGGAGAAAATTTATGACAGTTAGAGTTGCTATTAACGGTTTCGGTCGTATCGGTCGTTTAGTGTATCGTGCTTTCTTAGAATCCGGTCGCAAAGATATTGATATCGTTGCTATCAATGATTTGGGTGATGCTAAAGCCAATGCTTATTTGTTAAAATACGATTCCATTCACCGTGCCACAAGTTTTGATGTACGTGCCGAAGACGATTACATCATTGCCGGTGATTACAAAACAAAAGTAATCGCTCAACGTGATCCGACACAATTGCCTTGGAAAGAAATGAACATTGATATCGTGTTTGAATGCACAGGTATCTTTACAGCCAAAGAAAAAGCCATGGTTCATATTGAAGCCGGTGCCAAACGTGTATTGGTATCTGCTCCATCTCAAGGCGCCGATAAAACAATCGTATATGGCGTCAATGACAGCACATTGACAGCTGACGATATTATCGTATCCAACGCTTCTTGTACAACAAACTGCTTGGCTCCGGTTGCTTATGTATTGGATAAAGAATTCGGTATTAAACAAGGTTTCATGACGACAATTCACTCCTATACAAACGATCAAAAAATCTTAGACCAAGTTCATAAAGATTTGTATCGTTCTCGTGCCGCTGCGATGAGCATGATTCCGACATCCACAGGTGCTGCCAAAGCCGTTGGTTTGGTATTACCACAATTGGCCGGTAAATTGGACGGTGTTTCTATCCGCGTACCGACGCCGGATGTTTCTTTGGTTGATGCAAACTTCATTATGGAACGTGAAGTCACTAAAGAAGAAGTCAATGCCGCTATGAAAAAATATGCAGAAGGCGAACTCAAAGGTATCTTGGGCTACAATGAATTGCCGTTGGTATCCATTGACTTCACACACAACCCGCACTCTTCCACTTTTGACGGAAACGGCACAAAAGTAATGGGTGGTACACAATTGCGTGTAATGAGCTGGTACGACAACGAATGGGGCTTCTCCAACCGTATGTTAGACACAGCCGTTGCTATGGGCAAATTCTTGTAAGAATTTGTTTTACCGTTATGCGTCCTGCCAATTGGTGGGACGTTTTTTTTACGATAAGAGACAATATATCTCAAGCCAACAAAAAAACACCCCTTCCACAATGAAGGAGTGTTTTTAGGTATACTAAAAAATTAGCAACGGCCTTGCATTTTACCATATTCAGCAACCGGAGGCAACGTATTTGCTAACACCTTAACCGGAGCATCCCAAGTTGGCGGTAATGTATTCGCCATTCTTTTAGCCGGTGCTTCAATACACGGTGGTAAAGAATTGGCAATTTGAACCGGCATTTCCGGTGTTGGAGGCAAAGTATTCTGAGCCTTAAACACGTCATCCGTCAAATACCAATCATCCGGTGTTGGAGGCAAAGAATTTGCAATTCTAGCCGGCATTTCCGGTGTTGGTGTTAATGTGTTTGCCATTTCATATTCCGGTGTCGGCGGCAATGAGTTTTGAACCTCAAAAATCGCAGACAATGCAAAAAGCCCCACCAATGTTTTATTAAAAACATTCTTCATTTATTTTATCCTTTATGTTATAATGATGTTGTTTTTTATTTAATTCATTGTAATTATTACAAAATTTTAATCTTTTAAATTGTAATTCCCTTTTAAAACGAAAAATCGCAATGAATATACACCTTTTTAAATTAAAAGTCAAGAACTTTTTTATAAAAAATTCATTTTATTTTTTAAATCACAAAACAACCAATTGATTTTATTAATATCTTTCAACAAATTTTTATTAAATACTTGTCCTATTTTAAAATATATGATTAACTAAAGTTTAGGAGGTTTTACATGTCTCGCTTTTCAGATGAACAATATACAGCAATTTTAAAGATTTTTTATGCATACGATTCGCGATTACAGGCCCTTAGCTCATCTTTGCTTGAAACAGCATTAATACAAACGGCATTAACCAACTCGGTAAAACCCATTGAAAAATGGGCAAGAGCTTGGAAAAAATGTCGTCTTAATATCAAAAAGACATATCATAAATATGGATTGTTGCATGCCAGCGACAAAAAGGATATTGAATTGTTATTTAACCTATATTTAAACGACAAAAGCGTTTCAAAAATCCTTTACCAAACACCCCCAGCCGTACAAAACGTCATTTTAAACATTATGGCACCACGCACCGTTAAGTTAGCTGTCAAACACCCACCCAGAGGATTCGCCGAACGAATTGCCTCTCGCTTAGCCACCGGTTTTGAGCGAATTGCCCAACAAGAAAACCGCCCGTGGATTAACGGACGAGAGTGATTTATTTTCAATGTAAACAAAATACCAATACCCCCTCGGCTGAGCTATCGCCAAGAGGGAGTTTTTATACATATTACAAGATGTTACTTTGTTTTACAAAATGCATTTGTATATGATGTATCATAAACGGTATAATATGAATTATTTGCCATGTCTTTCCCATCTTGACTATACAAAGCTGTATGATATGGCTGCATACTCAACCAAAACCATCCACCATAAAACTTTGATCTTATTGCTGTTCCTAAAGCTGTGAATTCAACTGCTTTTTTTTCTACTTTTGTTGTCCAAGTCGGATACAAATCATATCCGGAAATCATACTATATCCTAAATCTTTACACGCTTTACGTGTATCCCACCAACTAACAGCAAACTTATCATTGATTTTCAATCTAACAAATCCGTCATACTGCACAACTTCATAGGGTTTACAAATCTCATAATTAGATGAATATGAATTATTCTTTGACAAACACAATTCTCCCGTATCACAATCACTGTTATTTACACACTCAACGCATGTCCCATCAGATTTCATAGCTGGTTTATCGGCATAATCCCCTTCACCGCAAGCGAGTGCACAATATCCACCTGTGGATAACTGTCTGTTTTGACATACGGCTTCACATTTGCCACGGGTACTGACATAAACTTTTTCAGTTGTATCACACGCATAGCATGTGCCATTTGTGGCTTGTAACGGTTTATCGGCATATTCACCGATGCCACATTTTTTGGATAACGCACATACACCATTTGATATCAACTCACGATTGGCACAAATTTCTGTACATTTACCATTACTGC
>JAFXFY010000039.1 GCA_017513365.1 Alphaproteobacteria bacterium
ATTTTTTCTTGTAATTCGGCTTGTTCGGCCAGCAACGCATCCATATCGGCATCCGGATCGGCAAATTTCATATTAACTTCTTCATAGCGCTGCATCAAATCACGAATTTCACCGACACCATCCATAATGTTTCCCATCACGTCTTTTGTCGGATCAAGTTGTGGTTCTTGAGGTAAATAACCCACTTTCACACCGTCGGCCGCCCATGCTTCACCCGTAAAGTTATCATCTAAACCCGCCATAATTTTGAGCAGTGTGGATTTACCGGCTCCATTTGGTCCCAACACCCCGATTTTTGCCCCTGGGAAGAAACTCAACCAAATATGCTTTAAAACTTCTTTTCCACCAGGGAATGTTTTGCATAAATCTTTCATCACATAGATATATTGATAACTTGCCATAAATACTCCTTTTAGTTAATGATTAAATTGGGGGTATTATACAAAAAGCCCCATAAAAAGTCAAGAAAAAAGGGCTGATTAAAAGCCCTCTTTCTATTTTACTTTTTACCACATATTTTTTGTTTTAGTCTGGATAATTTATGTTTAATGAAATATTTTACAATTAAATACACATCCCGTTGTTTCATATTCCGATAATCCACATCTGCGTAATGTTTAATAATCCTACGACGACGGGCTTTTTCAATTGGTCCATCAAAAATATTAGATAAGAATTTCAAAATACTTTCATCAGAATATCTATCCGGTAATTTTCCACCGACAAAGGCCGGTTCATTCAGCATTTGTAAATACGCTTCATCATCATTATCCAGTTGTTTGATTTTTTCTATAACCTCATCAATACTGGCATAATCATGACAATTAATAAATGCCTTAGGGTTAAAATCTTGTACGACCGTTTCATCCCCGTAGTAAATCGGAATCGTACCGGCGGCAAAAGATTCTAAAATTTTCTCTGTACAATACCCACGGGCAGCCACATTTTCAAAAGCAAACGAAAATTTATAATCCTTTTGAAACTCAATTTTATCCGGAACAGGACCACCAACATTATTTTTATATTTTCCGCCCGAATCCACTTGTTTATAGGCCGACAGCTTTTCAAAAAATTCCTCTCTGAAACCATCCGTTTGTTTGATATTAGAAATCACCATACAGCAAAATTTACGTTTTGTCGCCTCTACATCCATAGGGGATTTACTTAAAGTGGCATTCAAAGCTTTGCCATACTGACGCCACAGAGGCAGGCGCATATAGCGGTCTTCAAATGCTATATGATGAAATCCAAAGGCATAATCGCAATAATTAAAATTCGGCACAACATTTTCGCCCGTAAAGAAAATACGAATACCATCAAACGTATGGTGATTATTCCCATACACGCTATAGAATAGATAATCCGGATTATCTGTAATTTCTATATGATATTTTTGCGAGAGTAATTTGAAAAAAAAATCTTCCTGCGCATTATAATTACCACTATGCGCACAATCCAAATACCCTAGTTTAATTGTTTTCATACTTAACTCTACTGTTTTCCTGTTGATCCAAAACCACCAGCTCCTCGTGTTGTATCATCATCTACACTGTCCACTGTGGCAAAGTCAACACACATAACTGGAGCAACAACCCCCTGAGCAATTCTATCCCCCGGCTCTATGATAAAATCTTCGGCCCCATGATTAACTAAAATAGCACGTACTTCGCCACGATACCCTAAATCTACCGTGCCGACACCGTTCATCATCGTAATCCCGTGCTTAGCTGCCAATCCGGATCTGGCCCGAATTTAGATTTCATAATTCAATCCCACCGGAATTTTTCCCGTTTCCAGTTGAAATTTGACACCGGTTGGAATTGGCATATAATCATGAGGTTTTAACACAATGCGTTCCGATATGGCCGCTCGTAAATCAAACCCTGCATCACCAGCATGTTTATACCCCAGTTCACCCCAATCTTTATTATAATTTTGCAAATATTCAATATTTAATTTCATGTAAATCTCCTTTTTTATGGTAGGATACTTTTTTTCATCCAAAATGTCAAATATCAAAATGATTAAAACGACACAAAAACACAAAAAATAAGTTGATTTTTACGGCAAAAGTTGTATATTATTGCCATTATTATTTAATGAAAGGAAAAACATGTTTATATCTGAAGCAATGGCTCAAACGGTACAAACAGCCACAAATACAGCCGCTACATCCGGCAGTGGCATTGCCGCTTTTGCCCAACTGATTTTAATTTTCGGAATTTTATACTTATTACTCATTCGGCCACAAAAGAAAAAACTGCAACGCCATGAAGCCGCTTTAAATGCTATTACTAAAGGCTCTAAAGTTGTTATCGGCGGAATTATCGGTACTGTATCAAAGGTAGAAGATAACAATGAATTGACGGTTAAAATCGCTGACAATACCGAAATTAAAGTTATCCGTGGCTATATTTCACAGGTTTTAGAAGAGGAAAAATAAGATGTTTGGATATTCAAAAGTAAAGTCTTGGACGGTTATCGTCACGATTTTAATTGGTATTATTTTTGCATTGCCGACTTTTTTACCGGCATCAGTTTATGAAAAAACACCCAAAGATATGCACTCTTGGTTTAAACCGATTACGTTGGGTTTGGATTTACAAGGTGGTTCCTATTTATTAATGGAAGTAGACACCAAAAATTTGGTATCCGAAAAACTGGAAAGTTTAGCGGATTTAACTCGGTCTGCTTTGCGTTCGGAAAAAGTTCGCTTTTCCGGTTTGAAGGTGGAAAATGAAACTTTGGTCTTAAAGGTATTAAAAGCCGAAGATTTAAATAAAGTGCGTGAAACAATTCGCAAACAAGAATCAGGCATTCCTCTGCAAATTGATACAGAGGGGACAAACGTCAGTGTACGTTATACCGAAGATGCCCTGAATATTATGAAACGCCAAGCCGTTATGCAATCTTTGGAAATTGTGCGCAAACGTATTGATGAATTGGGAACAAAAGAACCTCAAATTCAACAACAAGGGGCTGACCGAATTGTCATTCAATTACCTGGCGTTCAAGATCCATCCGAAATTAAGGCTTTAATGGGTAAAACCGCTAAATTAACGTTTCATTTGGTTGATGAAAACACAAATGTTATTATGGCCAGACAAGGTAAAATTTCACCCGATTCCATGTTGATGGATGGCGATGAAACGGGTCCAATCGTTTTAAAACGTGCCGTTGTTGTGGGCGGGGAAAGCTTGGAAAGTGCCAAAATGAGCTATGATGAACAAGGCCGTCCGGCTGTGGCCTTTGCTTTCAAATCCGTTGGCGCCAAAAAATTTGCCAATGCCACCCGTGAAAATGTCGGTCGTCGATTGGCTATTGTGTTAGACGGAAAAGTCATCAGTGCCCCCTCTATCAATACACCGATTACGGGCGGACAAGGTATCATTACGGGCAACTTTACGGTTTCAGCTGCTAATGATTTAGCCTTATTATTGCGTTCCGGTGCATTGCCGGCTCCATTAATTGTTCAAGAAGAACGTGTTGTGGGTCCGGGACTTGGTGACGATTCCATTCGTGCCGGCACAACAGCTTGTATTTTAGGCTTACTATTCGTCTTTGTCTTTATGATTGTGGTTTACGGCGGATATGGTATTTTTGCGGATATCGCCTTACTGACGAACGGCATTTTATTGTTGGCATTGCTCAGCATTTTTGATGCCACATTAACATTACCGGGGCTTGCAGGTATCGCTTTGACAATCGCCATGGCCGTTGATTCCAACATTTTGGTTTTTGAACGAATGAAAGAAGAAATTCAAAAAGGCGTTACACATCCGATGGAAGTTTTAAACCGTGGGTTTGAAGGGGCCTTTTCTGCCATCTTAGACGGCCAATTAACAACATTTTTTGCCGCATTATTCTTGTTCTGGCTCGGTTCCGGTCCGGTACGTGGATTCGGCATTACATTGGGTTTAGGTTTAGCCACCACAATGTTTACTGCTTTA
>JAFXFY010000040.1 GCA_017513365.1 Alphaproteobacteria bacterium
AATTCCGTTACCGACTCGTATTGAAAAATTCACAGTGAACCGTTCCGTGCATGTTGATAAAAAATCACGTGAACAGTTTGAAATTCGTACCCACAAGCGGGTGCTCGACATTATTGATCCCACACCTCAAACAGTTGATGCCCTCATGAAATTGGACCTCGCTGCCGGTGTAGATGTTGAGATTAAAGTATAAGGAAGAAAGACTATGCGTTCAGGAGTAATTGCAGAAAAAGTCGGCATGATGAGCTTGTTTCAAGAAAACGGCACACAAATTCCTGTAACTGTTTTAAAAGTAGACAGTACAGTAGTTGATGTTCGTACAATGGAACGGGACGGTTATGTCGCTGTCCAGTTGGGACATGGTAAAGCAAAAGTTAAAAACGTTGCAAAACCACAACTCGGACATTTTGCCAAGGCAAACGTAGAACCGAAGAAAACATTGGTAGAATTCCGTGTTTCTGAAGATTGTGTTTTACCTGTTGGTGCTGAAATCAGCGCAAATCACTTTGTCGTCGGACAAAAAGTTGATGTAACGGGTATTTCTATCGGTAAAGGTTATGCCGGTGTTATGAAAAAATATCACTTTGGCGGTGATAACGCTACTCACGGTGTTTCCAGAACTCACCGTGCCGGCGGTTCAACCGGTCAACGTGAATGGCCAGGTAAAGTTTTCAAAAACGTAAAAATGCCGGGTCAAATGGGTAACAAACAAGTAACAGCTCAAAACTTGGAAGTTGTTTCTATTGACGAAGCCAGAAATTTGGTTATGGTCAAAGGTAGCGTTCCGGGATTTGATTCTGGTATCGTAACAATTAAAGATTCAGTAAAGATTTCAAAACAACCGACTTTACCGCTTCCGGCTGGTTTAAAAGCAGTTGCAGTTGAAACATCTGCTGAAACAGAAGAAAAGGAATAAGCCATGGAATATTCAGTAACAAAATTAGACGGTCAATCCGTTGGTACTATTGAATTGGCCGATTCCGTTTTTGGTGTTCAAGTACGTGAAGATATTCTCGCTCGTGTCATTCAATGGCAATTGGACAAACGTCGTGCCGGTACTCACAAAACTAAAACAGTTGGTGAAGTTAGCGGTTCCGGTGTAAAACCGTTCAAACAAAAAGGGACAGGTCGTGCCCGTCAAGGTTTGGACAGAGCTCCACAAATGCGTCATGGTGGTGTTGTATTCGGACCGGTCGTCCGTTCACATGCTTATGGCTTAACAAAGAAAGTCCGTGCATTAGGTATGCGTGTTGCTCTTTCAATGAAAGCTAAAAGCGGTAAATTGGTCATCGTTGATGAATTAACATCAGAAAAGCCAAACACAAAAGCATTGCAAGCAACATTCAACAAAAACGGCTGGAAATCAGCTTTGTTTGTCGGTGGTGAAACTGTTGACAACAATTTTGCTTTGTCTGCTCGCAACATTATTAACGTAGACGTATTACCTGTTCAAGGCGCCAATGTTTATGACATTGTCCGTCGTGATATGTTAGTATTGTCAAAAGACGCTGTTGCTCAGCTGGAAGGTCGTTTGAAAAATGATTAAGAAAACAGACGCTACGGTTTGTGCGGACTTATATGACGTTATCCGTCGTCCGCTCATTACTGAAAAAGCAATGAAAAGTTCTGAACACAATCAAGTTGTATTTGTTGTTGATGTTAATGCAACAAAACCACAAATCAAAAATGCAGTTGAATCTGTGTTCGGTGTTAAAGTAAAATCAGTGAATACATTACGCCAAAACGGTAAAACAAAAACATTCCGTGGTGTAAAAGGTGTTCGCAATGAAACAAAGAAAGCCATCGTTACTTTGGCAGAAGGTCAAAGTATTGATGTGACAGCGGGGATTTAGTTATGGCTTTAAAAACATATAAACCTACAACCTCAACAGTCAGACACTTGGTCGGTATTGACCGTTCTGATTTGCATAAAGGGGCACCTGTTAAAACATTGACGGAAGGTCAATCTCGTACAGGTGGTCGTAATAATCATGGTCACATTACATCACGTCGTCGTGGTGGTGGTCACAAG
>JAFXFY010000041.1 GCA_017513365.1 Alphaproteobacteria bacterium
ACTTATTTGAAATTGACAAATTACAGACAAAAATATTGCATTCGCTTTTCATCATCATACATTATTTAATACACACTTTTGATATCAATTACAAGAAATATTTTTACCGATTTTATAAAAAAAGAAGGCCTATTGACCTTCTTCTAACACCTTACCATCGTAATTCATACGTGGTGGTAAATTACGCAATCGCACCAAATATGGCTTATAGACTTTGTCTCGGCTTAAAATATGACCCAACAACCATACATTTAAAAAGTTAGCTGTTTTAACGGCAATTTTACCCTTATCTTCTTCGGATGAGGCAACCTCGTATTGTTGTCTGAGTTCCGAAATATTTTTGATAAAAATCTGATGCGCCCTCATATGTGCTTCAATATCCGGAAAATGAATGCGTTCCATAATATCTTCTTCATGCGAAAAATGATCTCTGGCATAGTCATACGCCTTATCAAACACCCATTCCATCGTTGCAAAATCACCGACCTGAGAGGCCTCAGTTGATTTTTGAACAACTTCAAAAAATTCTTTATGTTCGTTGTCCAAAGGTTCATACCCAAGTTCCATTTGTTTTCTCCACCTTGCTTGCGGCATAATACCCCTCCTTTTTTTGTATTAGACATTAAACAAGAAGTGCACCACATCTCCGTCTTGCATCATGTATGATTTGCCCTCTTGACGTAATTTGCCGTTTTCTCGGGCCCCTGCCTCACCATTAAAGGCAACATAATCATCATACGCAATGACTTCGGCACGGATAAAACCACGCTCAAAGTCCGAGTGGATAATTCCTGCCCCCTGTGGTGCTAAAGTTCCCTTTTTCATCGTCCAAGCGTGAACCTCTTTCGGACCACACGTAAAAAAGGTTTCTAACCCCAACAGGTCGTATCCTGCCTTTATGATACGGTTTAGTCCTGTCTGTGTCAAGCCCAAAGTTTCCAAAAATTCTTTTTGTTCGGCCTCATCAGTCAGTTGAGCGACTTCAGCCTCAATACTGGCGGAAATAATCACGCTGGCATTTCCTTGTTCTTTTGCCATTTTTTCAACGGCCTTAGAGTAATCATTACCGGTTGCTGCCGCCCCCTCATCCACATTACACACATATAAAACGGGCTTTGAGGTTAACAAGTACATTTGATCAAATAATTTTTGAGCCTCAGGATCAGAGGGGCGTGCCAATCTGGCTGGCTTACCATCCTTTAGCATATCTAAAGCCGGTTGCATCACCGCCACCATAGCCTTTGATTCTTTATCACCGGTTTTGGCCTTTTTTTCAATCGGCACAATGCGTTTTTCCAAACTTTCCAAATCGGCCAGCATTAATTCTGTTTCCACCGTTACCGCATCACGCACAGGATCCACTGAACCTTCCACATGAACGATATCGTCATTATCAAAGCATCTGAGCACGTGAATAATCGCATCCACTTCACGAATATTAGCCAAGAATTGGTTGCCAAGTCCTTCCCCACGAGAGGCTCCCTTCACAAGACCGGCAATATCTACAAATTCCAATTGTGTCGGCACAAGTTTTTGAGAGTTATCAATTTTTCTTAAAACTTCCATTCTGTCATCCGGCACAGCCACACGACCGACATTCGGTTCAATCGTACAAAACGGATAGTTGGCAGCCTGAGCATTCGCCGTTTGAGTTAATGCATTAAATAAAGTTGATTTTCCGACATTCGGCAATCCCACAATTCCACAATTAAATCCCATAATTTTTCCTTTCGTTTATTCGGATACAGTCTAGCCTATCCTCATAAAAAAAGCAACCTTAAAAATCAGATTGCTTTAAAAATTATTCCGCTGTCATTTTACCATCTGCCCGATGCCCCTCCGCCACCGGAACGACCACCACCACCGGAAAAACCACCACTCGAGCGACCACCGCCACCTCGGAATCCCCCTCTGGATTTAGAGCTAATTCGCACACGAAATTTCATAAAATTTATTTTTTTCCCAAAAAGTGTTTTTATGCCGAATAATTTTAAAATTAAAACGAATATATTCCAAATAATCGGTATATATAAACATTCAAAATAGATAAAAGTCACAAAAATCCACAGCAAAAAAAAAGGTAACGCATGAAGAAATGATTCTCCTTCATAATATATATGAAAAGCTCCTACCATAAAAAAAAGAGGAGCCATAAAAGGGAGCATGTATCCTTTTGTTCTTTCTTTTATTTGTGTTAAAAATTCACCATCAGATGATTTTACCTCAAGTAATTTTGATATTATTGATTTTTCAGGCAACGGTCTCGAATTATCTAAATTTGTTTTTATTGCCAAAATAGTTTGTTCTATAC
>JAFXFY010000042.1 GCA_017513365.1 Alphaproteobacteria bacterium
CCCCGTCCATTGATTTGGGACCACTGACACAAGTTGTGAAACGTGACGGAGAAAAACATCCGTTTGATGTGGCTAAAATTGCATTGGCTCTTTCCAAAGCCGGTGAGGCAACGGGTGAATACAGCCAAGATGAAGCATGGCTCTTGACACGTCAAGTTGTTAAAGTATTAAAACATCGTTTCGCTCATGGTGTTATTCCGGAAATTGAACAAATCCAAGATGTTGTTGAACAAGTACTGATTTCTTCCAACTATTATAAAACGGCCAGATCTTATATCGTTTATCGTGAACAACGTGATAAAATGCGTAAAGATAAAAAGGCGGTTGTGGATGCAGTTGCCTCTATCAATGAATACTTGGATCGTTCCGATTGGCGTGTGAATGCCAATGCGAACCAAGGGTATTCTTTGGGCGGTATGATTTTAAACTGTGCCGGAAAACTCACAGCGAACTATTGGCTCAGCCATGTTTATACACCGGAAATCGGTGAAGCTCACCGTGATGGGTCCTATCACATTCATGATTTGGATTTCTTGGCAGGTTATTGTGCCGGTTGGTCTTTAAGAGTACTCATTGAAGAAGGGTTTAACGGTGTTGCCAATAAAACGGAATCTTGCCCACCAAAACACATGTCAACGGCTTTTTCACAAATGGTGAACTTCCTTGGTACCTTGCAAAATGAATGGGCTGGGGCTCAAGCATTCTCCTCCACAGATACTTATTTGGCACCGTTTGTCCGTTTGGACAATATGACATATGACCAAGTTAAACAAAATATGCAAACATTTATTTTTAACTTGAATGTGCCATCTCGTTGGGGAACGCAAACACCGTTTACAAACTTGACATTTGACTGGAATCCTCCGGCAGATTTAAAAGATAAACACCCGATTATCGGTGGCGTTATGCAAGACTTCACTTATGGTGATTTGCAAGCCGAAATGGATATGATTAACCGTGCTTTCTTAGAGGTGATGAGCGAAGGGGATGCCAAAGGTCGTCCGTTTACGTTCCCGATTCCGACATACAACATTACAAATGAATTCCCATGGGATTCGCCAAATACGGAATATCTGTTTGAAATGACGGCTAAATATGGGTTGCCTTATTTTTCAAATTATTTGAACTCCGATATGAAACCGTCTGATGTACGTTCTATGTGCTGTCGTTTACGCTTAGATTTGACAGAACTGAAAAAACGTGGTGGTGGGTTATTTGGATCGGCTGAACAAACCGGCTCTATCGGTGTGGTAACAATTAACTGTGCTCGTTTAGGATATATGTTCAAAGGTCAAGAAGAAGCCCTTTACAAACGCCTTGATGACTTAATGGAAATGGCCAAAAATTCATTAGAAATTAAACGTAAGGTTATTTCTTTGCACTTAGAACGTGGTTTGTATCCGTATACAAAACGTTATTTGGGTCGTTTCAACAGCCATTTCTCCACAATTGGTGTCAATGGTATCAATGAAATGATTCGCAACTTCACAGGCGATAAAGAAAACATCACAACCGATTGGGGACGTGAATTTGCCAAAAACTTCTTGACACATATGCGTGAAAAACTCATTGCTTTCCAAGAAGAAACAGGCAATATGTATAATTTAGAAGCAACCCCAGCCGAAGGGACAACATATCGTTTTGCCAAAGAAGATCAAAAAAGATATCCCGGAATTATTCAAGCCGGTACAAAAGAAGCTCCGTATTATACGAACAGCTCTCAATTACCGGTTGGCTTTACGGATGATCCATTCAAAGCATTGGATTATCAAGATGATTTGCAAACACAATATACAGGCGGTACCGTATTGCACCTGTACATGAGTGAACGTATTTCATCATCGGCGGCTTGTAAATCATTGGTTCGCAAGGTTTTAGAAAACTATCGCTTACCGTATGTATCTATTACGCCGGTTTACTCAATCTGCCCGAAACACGGGTATATTGCGGGCGAACACAAATTCTGCCCGAAATGCGATGCCGAATTGCTTGAAAAGAAAAAAGCTGAGTTGGCTAGCTAAGATTACCTTTTAAACTTGACAGAGAAATTGAACAAGTAAGTACGTAAAGAAGTTAAGTTAAATTTGTTAAAGCGTTCAATCACCTGTCCTTAATTTAACAAAAACAAAATATAAATATAAGGAACAGAATATGACAGAAAAAGAACTTTTACAAAAATATGAATCCGAACGTCAACCGGTGGAATGCTGGACTCGTGTGATGGGATATTTCCGTCCGATCAGCCACTTTAATAAAGGTAAAAAATCTGAATTTGCCGAACGTGTTTGGTTCACCGAAGATAATGCTTGCTCTTGCGAATTGCAAAAAGTGGCTTAATAATAAAATCTATTGTGTATGGGCCGGCTCGGATGTTTATTCGATTCGGCCTTTTTTATGAGGTGTCAGATGTTTCACATTGCCGGTGTTATTCCATTTACAACGATTGATTTCCCAGATAATTTAGCGGGAGTTATCTTTTTTAAAGGGTGTCCGCTGAAATGTCCTTTTTGTCATAATCCGGCCTTGCAGGAATTATCAGAGGGGGATGAAACATGGGAAAATGTCTGTGCCTTTTTTAAAGAACGTGTCCGCCGTTTGGATGGGGTTGTGTTATCGGGTGGGGAACCATTGATGCAACCGGATATTTTTCAAGCTGTTCAAACCCTCAAGGAAATGGGGTATAAAGTGGCTATTCATACCTCAGGTGTATATCCCGAAAAATTAAAGCAATTGGCGCCTATGCTTGATTGGGTCGGCTTGGATGTCAAAGCGCCATGGGATAAATATGAGGTGTTATCGGGCCGCCCCAATATGGCGGATAAAGTCAAGCAAAGTATTGAAATTTTACAAAGTGCCGGAACGCCGTTTGAAACCCGAACAACGTGCGATCCAAGATATTTGACATTAGAGGATATTGAACGATTAACAGATGAGTTGCAGGCGATGAATGTACCCCATTATGCGATGCAAAAATACAGGACGTTTGATGGGGATAAAAATCCACCCAGTATTTCTGAGATAGACTCTTTTTTCAGTAATGCTGAGTGGTTAAAGGGTATTCAAGGAAAATTTCAATCGTTTTTGACACGTGAGTAAATTATAAACTGTCAATAATCGGTTTAAAATAGGCACAGACTTTTTGATAAACTTCTTGTTTAAAGTCAACGACATTGTTTGGCACATCTTCCAATGACATCCACTGAAAGGATGAAAATTCATCATAATCACAAACGTGTAAATTAATATCGTCATCCGTACCGGTCAGCTTAAATAAAACCCATTTTTGCCGTTGTCCGATATAGGGGCTACTCGGCATGCGTTGTATGACATAATCCGGAAAATCATAATAAAACCACTCAGATGTTTCGGCAATTAATTCGGCCGTTTTTGGGGTTAATCCGACTTCCTCATACATTTCCCGCCAAGCTGCCTCAACTGGTGTTTCCCCTTCGTCTATTCCCCCCTGAGGCATTTGTGTGGCACAATCCGTATATTTGTCGGCATCACTTCTTAAGCCCATCCAAACCTTTTTATCGGGATTAATAATCATGATTCCCACATTTTTCCTGTACAAACGGGTTTTATCGGGATTCTGTACGTTCACTTCCACTCCTCGGATGCGCACGGACGCATCTGTCCGCTTACGCTCCTGCGGTGCGGGTCTCACTCCATAATCCTCGCTAAAACCCGTTTGCGAACTTGAGGGATTCTGTACGTTCACTTCCGCTCCTTGGGACAGCACGGACGCATTTTTAGGGGATATATCTGTCATTATTTTTTATCCTTTTTATCAGATTGAGGGGGGATTTCAACGGCCTCATGCATAACAGATAAAGCATGTACGATATCTAAGGCACGATCCAATTGATAATCTTTTTTGTCTTTTGTATCTTCATCCTCTTTTTTATCTTTATCGTCAGAGTTGTCTCTTAAGAGTTTTTTGAGTGCCTTTTGTTCTTCTTTTTTCTTTAAGGCCTCTGCTTTTGCATCAATGGCCTTTTTCCCTTCTTCGGCGGCAATTGCTTGAGGCAAATCGGCTTCACCATAGCCTTTAATCGGGGCTTCTTCCTCTAACTTAGCACGGGGGATAATAATATCCGGAGTACTGCCTTTGGCTGGGCTGGAATTACCTGA
>JAFXFY010000043.1 GCA_017513365.1 Alphaproteobacteria bacterium
GCCGTTAATCCTTTTGGCATTGTCGCCATCATTTCGGGATCTACAACGGCAACTACCGGAATATCATGCGGGTCTACACACACAAATTTACGGCGTTTTTCTTCATCCGTAATCACATAGTTAATAGTTGTTTCGGCAGCCGTTCCAGCCGTTGTGGCAATGGCAATCATCGGCACAGCTTTATTTTTAGTTGGGGCAACCCCTTCCAAAGACACGACATCGGCAAATTCAGGGTTATTAATAATAATCCCAATACCTTTAGCCGTATCTTGAGGCGATCCGCCACCGATAGCAATTAAATAATCCGCACCGGCAGATTTAAAAGCCTCTACCCCATTTTTAACCACATCAACACTGGGGTTTGCCTTGACTTTATCATAAATATCATAAGCCATCCCCGCCCCATCAAGTAAATCCGTCACCCGTTTTACGACACCGAATTTGACCAAATCTTCATCCGTTACGATAAGAGCTTTTTTAAAGCCACGAGATGTAATTTCCGGAATAATTTCTTTAACGGCACCGGCCCCATGATAACTGGTTTCATTTAAAATAAATCTGTATGACATCATATCCTCCTGTTGTTATAAATTGTCATATCATTTTAGGCAGATTTTAAAATGTTTGTAAATAAAAAAATCGTCCTCTTTCTTTTTTTTGAAAAACACCTTATAATAAAACAAAAAAATTAAGGAGAAATTATGTTTTATCTGTTATTGGCTTACGAATTTTTTGCGGTCGCATTTAGTGCTTTTTTGGCATGGCATTTTCCTGTATCCACTTTGCTTAGTTGGATATTAGGTATATTATTTTTAGTGGCCTTTAACGGATTGTTCGTTTTGATGAATTTAACGCATTCTTCGGCCTTTTTTGCCAAAGAAACAACTGTGTTATGTTCGTTTTTGCTGGCCACCGTATCTTATTTGATTATCATATTTATCATCAATGATTTTTTATTAATGATACCTCATTACAGCAAAGTATTTTTCGGCTATAAACCCCATTTTATATCTGCCTTATCGGCCTTAGCTGTCTTTATCGGCTTGTATGCCGTATGGAATACGCAAAACATCAAAGTGATGCATTATCATTTATCCTCGGATAAAAACGTATCGGCCAGAATTGCTTTTCTATCCGATTTGCATGTCGCCCCGCATAATATGAGTGTTGCTAAACTCAGAGAAATTTTTGCCCTATTAAAAGAAACTAAGCCGGACTATGTCATCTTGGGTGGTGATGTCATTGAAATGCGTCCGGATTATTTTATGGAACGACCGATTATCAGTTTATTTAAAGATTTCAACACACAAAACACGGTATTAGGCATTATCGGCAATCACGAATATTACGGCGGGCAAGTTCAAGATAATATTGAAGCGATGAAAGAGGCTGGCGTTATTGTACTAAAAGATGAAGTCCGTCTGATTCCAGAGAAAAACATTGCCTTTATCGGCCGAGATGATAAAACGAATCCTCATCGTTTGTCCCTTAATCGGTTAACAAAGGATATTCCCGATACCCTATATCAAGTGGTATTAGACCACAATCCCGCATCAATTCCCGACAGTATTACCGAAAAAGCCGATTTACAAATATCCGGTCATACACATAACGGCCAATTATTTCCGTTTAATTTCTTGGTAAAATGGTTATTTCCAAATGCCTATGGATATCGCAAAATTCAAAAAACCGATACCATCGTCTCATCCGGTATCGGTACTTGGGGTCCACTTATCCGTGTCGGCACTCAAAGTGAACTAGTCATCATAGATATCAACAAATAATAGTTATTTTTTAACACCGTTTTCGTTTAAAAACTCTATAACGGTCGGTAAGATATTACGAACCATTATTTTAACCCCTTCGGCATTTGGATGTGCACCATCCGATAACAAATAAGTTTTGTCAAAATTCATCTGAAGCGGATTAAATTTTAAAACATCCTTCATAAAAAACGGATACAATAACAAGCCGTTTTTACGGGCTAACTCTTCATACATATTGTTAAAAGCTCTAGCATAAGACGGATTTTGAAAGGGTGGCACTTGCATACCAATCAACATAACCGGAATACCGGCTTGTTGTAATCGTTCAATCATACGTTTCAAATTACGTTCTGTATCATGAATGGGTTGACTACGCAAAGCATCATTAATACCCAGTTCCAATAAAACACCATCGGGTTTACTCCCCACCAATGAAGACATCCGCTTAGCACCACCGGACGTTGTTTCTCCGCTTTTGCTGAAATTAATAACGGATACATTTTTATATCCTTTATCATGCAAAGCCTTTTCCAACTGACTGTAAAAAGCATCCGGTGGCGTTAACCGATAACCTGCTGCCAAACTATCACCATAAACAGCTAATTTAAACGGGGCTGCCCAAGCAGTCATGCTCCACATTAATATAGACACAGCCAATATTAAAAAACGCATTTTCCTCTCCTTTTTTATATCACAACAGCCCAAGGATATTTATTTTTATCCACCGTTCCCGTTAGAACCAAATCTATTATATATTCGGCTACTTTTACCTCATTAAACAAAGATACATATTTATCATGTCCGGCTTTTGCAACCTTCATCCGTTCTAAAGGATTGGCTTTGTAGTAAGATATCTTTTGATAAAGTTCCTCTGGTGTCGCATAAAAAGCAACTTCATCATCACTGAAGAAATCACGATATCCACTGGCCGAATCTAAAAAGGTCAACACGCCATTACCCATAAAATGAGCCAATCTATCAGATTGATATAAATAAACAGAATTTATATGACTCAAAGACAACCCCATAGCCGTACTTTCACACGCTTTTTGATAATCAGTAGAATGAATTTTGGGGGTTCCCATAACGCCGGCAAATAACGGATTTAAATCGGGAATATGCGTCTTAATATCCTCAGCAACTTTATCCACAGAAACAAACTGACCACAAAATTCCCGTTCTAACCGAGGGGTGGCCACAAATAAAAAATCATGAGGTACTATGTCCCGTTCAAAAACACGGCCCGTTTCAATACTTTTATCAACAATATTGGGCATAAAAGCAACTGTATTTTTATCTGTTTTGAGTTGTTTTAAAGCCTCTTTATCACCGGTTGTAACCAAAATGACATCTGTTGCCGAAGATTTATCTCTTAATTTTGTAAGATTAAAATCGGTGTCTTTATTAAAACGGGCACTGGCTCGTTCACAATATGAAATCCAATCCACATTCCAATCCACCATTTTCACATGAGGCAACCGTTTTTTTATTTCCAAAAGCGTTTTGGTTTTAATCGTATCAGCATGCCCCAACATAATAATATCCGGTCGAATTTGCAACGCAAATTTCAACAAATAATCATTTATCCGCTTACGCCCTAAGGCATTCATAGACCCCGTAATGCCCATCATACGACACAAATCTCTGTCAGAAAAAGATACAACATTGTGTCCGGCACGAATAAGGCCATTTGTAATTTTCTTTTGCATACTGTTTTCACAGCATCCATTTGTTTTCAGTAAATTAAAATTGGCAATGTGTAAGATTTTCATGATATCTCCCTTCTCTATCTAAACGGAAAAACCCGTAATAAATCTTGTTGAATTTTTTGAACTTGTGAGGGAGTTATGCAATAATCGTCGTATATATCTTGTATTTTTATTTTTGGATTGTGTACCCCCCCCCCGTATATAAGCGGTTTTATCGCATCAAAACCAAAGGCGGAATAATAATCACGAAACTTGTATCCATTTCCCTCAACGGCTTTTGATACCTCTATCCACTTATTGGGTATTCCCAAACTATCTGCAGCAATCAAACCATGTAAAGCCGTTGAA
>JAFXFY010000044.1 GCA_017513365.1 Alphaproteobacteria bacterium
ACCTCAATGTTGGTCGGCGTTGCATTGGCGGAAAAGCCGGGTTACAACTATTCGCCCGAGTTTATCGACAACTATATGAAGATTAACGTCATCCCGGTATTGCAACGTGTTAATGGTGTGGGTGACGTTATGAGCTTCGGTGCCGATTATTCAATGCGTGTGTGGTTAAATAATGATAAATTAAAGAGTTTAAAATTATCAACTAATGATGTTTTAAATGCAATTCAAGGACAAAACCTGCAAGGGTCTATTGGTCGTATTGGGGTTATGCCATCAACAGAAGATCAGCAATTTCAGTTTTCTTTAACGACAAAAGGACGTTTAACAACGCCGGAAGAATTTGGTGATATTGTTATTCGGGCAAATGCTGATGGGTCATATTTATTCTTAAAAGATATTGCTCGTATTGAATTGGGTTCAAAAAACGAATCTATTCGGGCAAATTATAATGGTACTCCGGCGGTCGGTTTTGCTATTTTCCAGGCCCCAGGTTCAAATGCAGTGGCTGTGGCAACTGCTGTTAATGCTAAAATTAATGAATTAAAAGCAAAAATGCCGAAAGACATTCAGTTCCACGCTTTGTTTGATAATGCTGATTTCGTTTTAGATTCAACAGTTGAAATTTTCCATACAATTTTTGAAGCATTTTTGTTGATTGTTTTGGTTACATATATATTCTTAGGTACTTTCCGAGCAACAATTATTCCGACATTAGCGATTCCGGTCTCATTAATCGGTGCTTTTATCGGTATGAGTTTGTTTGGTGTTACGGCAAATACAATTTCATTGTTAGCATTAGTGTTGGCAATTGGTATTGTTGTTGACGATGCCATCGTTGTTGTGGAAGATGTGGAAACAGTTATGCATGAAAATCCGAAATTATCTCCACATGAAGCTGTTTCTAAATCAATGGGACGTATTACGGCTCCGATTATTGCCATTACAATGGTCTTGTTAGCTGTGTTTGTCCCTGTTGCATTTACACCTGGTATTTCCGGTTTGCTGTATCAACAATTTGCAATTGCTATTGCCTCGGCAATGGTTATTTCAGGCATTAATTCCTTGACGCTCAGTCCGGCATTGGCTGCAATTGTGATGCGTTCAAACGATAAACCTTTTAAGTTGATACAAAAATGTATGAACGGTATTGATTGGTTACGTCATAAATATTCGGGAATTATTCGGAAAACGATGCCGTATGCTGTTTTTTCCGTTCTTGCTATGATTCTGTTTGGTATTGGTGGTTATACTTTTATGAAAGTTACACCATCCGGATTCTTGCCTGCAGAAGATCAAGGGGCATTTATGATGGAAGTTCAACTCCCATCAGGTGCATCTTGGAACAGAACAAATGAGGTTATGAAACAAGTATCTGAACGCTTTAAGAAAATTCCGGAAATTGATTCGTATATGTCAATTGTTGGTTATGGTATTATGAGTGGTTCTCAATCATCATCCAAAGGAGCTTTTGTTGTCAGATTAAAACCATATTCTGAACGAACGGAAAAGAGTCAAAAAGTAGATAGTGTTATTGGTAAAGTGTATGGTTTAACTGCTGATATTAAAGAAGCTCGTATTTTTGCCTTTAACTTGCCTGCTATTATGGGGTTAAGTATGAGCTCGGACGTTGAATATGTTTTACAAAGTACACAAGGGGCTTCTCCGGAAGAAATGATGCAGGTTGCCTCTCAAATTATTCAAGAAGGAAATAAAGATCC
>JAFXFY010000045.1 GCA_017513365.1 Alphaproteobacteria bacterium
CCCGGAGTGTGGAACCCCGGCTGGATATGATGCGCGGACTGCTGAACAAGCTATTTCCCTGACAAAACAGGAGGTGGACTGTGAAACAGGATCGTGAACAGGAATTGATGACAAGACTTGCCGTCGTTCAGAAACTGACCCTGTGGGAGACCATGGAAATGTTGCGCATTTCCGAGTCCACAGCCCGCCGGATGTTTGCAAAGCTGGAAAGAGAAGGCCATGCGATCCGAACCCATGGCGGCATTCAGGCTGCCGGCAATGTGAAGACGCTTGACGTGGTTTAGGATCTAAACCGGAGGCATATGACCAATCCATAAAAGTGTCATCTACATCCGCCATTGCTGGTGCGGCTACACATAAACTTAAAATTGCAACACAAGAAAGAACAGTTTTTTTCATTTAAAGCCCCTATTTTTTTGTTGATATGTGTCAACATTAACGCCTTTTTTTATAAAAAGCAACTCCTAATCTTCAATGCCGAGTAATTTTTTGTATGAATCACGCAAAAATTCGGCTTCGGCTCGGTCAGCTGGTGTCATTTTTCTAAGGCGAATAATTTGACGCATGATTTTTGTATCAAATCCTTCTCCTTTTGCTTCGGCAAAGACTTCACGTACATCGGCACCCAATTCTTTGCGTTCTTCTTCTAATCGTTCAATGCGTTCAATAAAGGCAGCTAATTTTCCACCGTCAGGTCCGACTTTTGGCATTGTTTCGTCTGTCATGTTTATCCTCCGTTATTTGGTGATTTTTTTAACAGATACAGCCAAAGCCTTTTCCAAATCGGCTTCAGAACACAATCCCAATGTAACTGGATTTTGTGGGTGAATATTTTGGATGTTTTTGTGCGTTCTTTCACGAATAGCGGTAATTGTCGTTTTTGTTGTTCTTAATAATTTGACAATCTGAGCATCTGAAATTTCCGGATGATGCTTGACAATCCAAGCAATGGCACAAGGACGATCATTGCGTTTTGATTGAGAAACATATCGGACACCACGCAAGACCAATTTTTCCATTTCCGGATTAACCAATAATTCCAACGAAGCATTTTCATCGGCTTCACAGCGTTTAATTTCTTCGGCCGATAATTGGTTGTTGGCAATCGGAGATAACCCCATGATATGGCTGGCAACATCACCATCGGCGATGGCTTGGATTTCCAACATATGCATACCGCAAAAATCGGCAATTTGTTTAAATGTGAGTGTTGTGTTTTCAACCAACCAAACGGCAGTAGCCTTAGGCATTAATGGCAAAGTCATCTTTTTTAACCTTTCATAATAAATAAAAAAACAAATAATGAATGGGGGCAGTATACTGAAAAAAATATAAAATTGCAACAAAAATGTACGAAAACGCACTTTTTGTTATTTTTGTGTGTTGGATTTTTGAGATTTATTCGTATTAAAAATGGGTTTTTGTGGTGGAATGGGAGCCATTGTGCCGACTAGGTGCTTGCTGAATTCCGGATGAATGGTCGCAGCGTATTTTTGGAATTTATCCAATTCTTCCCCTTTTAATTGTTTCGCAATTAAGATGTAATCACCGAATGGATTGACGGTTTTGCCATTTTTCCAAACTTCGTAGTGTAAATGAGGTC
>JAFXFY010000046.1 GCA_017513365.1 Alphaproteobacteria bacterium
TGCCTCCGCAACAACTCAAAGAAACCACAATGGATCCGACTAAGCGAACACTGTTGCGTGTTGTTATTCCACACAAAACAACCGAGGAAGAACAAGAGGAATTTGCCTTTACGGCCGATATGGTCAATCGGTTAATGGGTAATAAACCGGAACACCGTTTCCAATTCAATCAAGAGCATGCTAAGTTCGTTGAAAACTTAGATATTTAAGGGAGTTTATATGCCTACCCCAACCATAAAATATGATATTATTACCATTTCGGGGGCACTCGGCAGTGGCAAATCCACCATTATGAAAATGTTGGCAAACCGTTTGGGATACGAAACCTATTCCACGGGAAATGCCCAACGAGAAATTGCAAAAAAATACGGCGTCACAACATTGGAGCTCAACCATATTGCCGATACCAATCCGGATATTGACAAGGAAATTGATGGAGTATTTACTTCGTTGGTCGGCACAGGTAAAAAATATGTGATTGATTCACGATTAGCTTTTTTCTTTATTCCGTCTTCATTCAAGGTCAAATTAAATGTAGATGTGACGGAGGCCGCCAGACGCGTTTTAAATGATGCGCAACGCACCAGCGAAGTAAAATGTGATACGCCAGAGCAAATGCAAAATATTTTAAAAGAACGACGCGCCTCTGAGGTTGCTCGTTTTATCACAACATACGGCGTGAATATTGATGACGAATCCCATTTTGATTTAATTGTGGATACTACCCATAAAACGCCTGACGAAATTTGTGATATTATTTTACAGGCTGCACAATAAAAAAGGGAGGCAAAACCTCCCCTATTGTTATAACAAATCTCTTATCGTGATTTTTGAGGGTACATTCTGAATTGAGTCGGCATATTGCGTCCCAAGTTTTGTTCTAATCTTTCACGCTCAGAATTTGCCATCATACGTTTTGCCGCTTCAGCAGCCACCACAACAGAACCAAATGCTAAAAGAGTTCCAACCGGACCAGATACAAGAGTCCCCACTCCCAAAAAAGCGCCACTAACCATTTGCCCCAATCTCATAGCATTACGCCCTGCTTCATTTTTTTCTACAGCCGCGTTTATACCGGCTTTTGTTTTACCAATGACATCATTTTCTTTTTCTAAACGATGTCTGCCATAAGCCATTGCACCAGCAGTCAATGCCGTTGTTGTCGCAAGCCCCAAAGGAATGACTTCATTATCCTTTGGATCCTCATTGGCCGCAGCAACAGCGGTAAGTCCTGCCATCGCAATTGCAGCTCCAGTTATCATTCGGCGAAAATTTTTATCATCTGTTTTACGATGTTCTTTAATTGCTTCTTTTATTTCCGTACGAGCCTTTACCGTTTCAACATCTTGTTGACTCATATGAGTTGCTTCATTTGACAGTTGTGTTGCAATTAATTTTGCCATTTTTCCCTCCTGTTGTTAATCAATATAAAAATATTATCATATTATCAAGAAAAAGTCAATCTAAATATTACAACATATTGATTTACAATACATATATTTTAATTTATTTTTTTGTCATACTTTATTTTTGATTGATTTTCATCTGAGGAATTTGAACCTCAGCGGGCAATGTCGCTCGCAAAATTTTACGATTTTGTGAATGCTTACGATAAATTATTCCTTGAGCAGCCGATATCGTTGCCCCAATACAAAACAAAGTTATTGGGATTGAGTAAAACAACGCTGTCATTGCTGCATTTACTCCCAAAATAGCTGTTCCATAAATCATTCCATCTCGTTTCCAAAATTTTTCATTATCCGAAAAATTATCAAAATCAGCCATTGTTTTGATAGGATTCGGCGTTTTTTGAACCGCTTGCATAAATTTCGCACGATAGGCAGATTCCTTTTTATACAATGGAAAATCCAATACCTTATGCAACACATCGTTTTCCACCTTTAACAAATCTTTTTTATCAGATATCTTAGCTGCATACCCCATTGCGGCAACTGCTGCCAAAGATACCGGAAAAGAATACCATTTTTTATCCGTTTCTCTAAAAGTTTCGGCGGCACCGATTAAAGCAATCATTGACCCTAACATCAACACATTTTTCCAATTAAAATCGGGCCTGTGTTTTTGATGAATATAGTCAAATCCGGCTTGAATTTCAGATTCCAAACGTTGATGTTCGTCATTTTGGGGATTTACAAATCCAACTGCATTGTTTTGATTATCTGGTGTGTTCATCAATAACTCCTCTAGGAAATTCTGCCGATAAAATTTTTCTATTTTTCTTTGTCAAATGATATTCGTATGACATACCGGCACAAGAAACAGCCCCCATTAAAAAATTAAAGTTAGGTGTTGGTAATTTACCGACCAACCATGCTACCGCCCCTAAGAAGAACGCACATTCCATGATTTTTATTACTTTTTGTCCTGTATCACAGTTTGCATAAAAATTGGCCGGTGTCCTTTTATCACACATATTTAATATCTTACGCAATTCCAAATTTTTTCGGCCCATTGGAATACTTTTTTGAGCAAAAACAGCCGTCATGGCCAATGCAGAAAAACCCATAAAACAAAATCCATTAGAGGCATTTAATCCCATATTGGCAATATCAAGTGCATACAATAACGCCACAGCAGAAGACCCAATCATAATACCCTTATTTATTTTACGATTTCTAGATAAGTCATTATCCACACGCTTAAAACGTGCCTGTATTTCAGAACGTAAGTTTTCATTATTCATATTGATATCCCCTCATTTTTTAGATGAGGGGCATTTTATCAAACTTTATTTATTTTGTCAAGTATTATTTAAAAAAGACAGAAGCGAACAAAATAATTAAGATAATCGGAGCCGTAAATCTTAATGTAAAGAGCATATATTTATTAAAAAATGTGTTGGATATTTTTTTACCCCCTTCACTGACATTACGTATGATGACATTTGGTACAACCCATCCTATAAACACTGTTGTAAACAATACGAATGCCAACATTGTATAACTACCCGTCAATATGTCTAATGCCGAAAATAAATTTTGACCAGCTATTGTCCAATTTAATTGTCCGGTGTATGAAGCCAATACAATTCCAACGATTACAAAATTTATTAAAACTAAGCTTAAAACCGCCTTTGTTCTGGACAGTGATAATTTATCCATCAATAAACTGACACCAGCTTCATAAATAGATATCAAAGAGGTTAATGCCGCCACAAACAATGACATAAAAAACATCAACATTAACACAGAACCACCCGTTATTTTAGAAAACACCATCGGTAAGCTGATAAAACTAAGTGTCGGTCCTTCCGTCGGTGCTAAATCAAAGGCAAAAACGGCTGGTAAAACAATCATCCCCGCCATAATGGCAACTAACGTATCCAAAACAATAACCCATTTCGTAGAGTTTTTTAAATTTGCCTTATCCGACAAATAGGACCCATAGATAAACATAACACCCATTCCCAAAGACAAAGAATAAAAAGCTTGTCCCATTGCTGTTAAAAATAAGTCAGAAAAGATGTTAAAATCAAATCCATGTTTTGTAAATCCCATCATTTCCCAATTTGGTGTAAATAAAAAGGCCAATCCTTTTTCCGAATTCGGCAAGAATAAAATACAAATCGCCATTAAAATTAATAAAACAAATAAAGCCGGCATTAAAATAAGCGATAATTTTTCAATCCCCTTTTTCACACCCCGCACCAAAATAGCGGCCGTAACGGCAATACTTAATGTTCCCCATAACAACTGCTCAGAAAATGAGCCGGTCAATCCCGAAAACGTTTGAGCGGATACCGTTTCACCCAAACCAAATAAGTTGCGTATCCCTAAAATCACATAGGATAATGTCCATCCGGCAACAACAACATAAACGCTGGACACCAATAAAATGTTTAACATGGCCAACATACCGCCAAAACATCCCCACCAAGAGGATACCGTTTTATGATCCTTTTTAGCCACAACTTGAAAACCATCAACAATATTTGTTTGAGCAGCTCGCCCAAACGCCAATTTAGCAAGCAGCAAAAAATATCCAAGTCCAACCGCACATAATACATACATCAACAAGAAGCTACCGCCACCGTATGATCCGGCCAAATAAGGGAAACGCCAAATATTCCCAAGTCCAATAGCAGAGCCCGCTGTTGCCAAGATAAAACCTAATTTTGTTGACCAATGTGTTCTATTCATTTTTTACCACCTTTTGTTGATGGCCTCATCTTACTGAATTTCACGATAAAAATCAAGTTCAAACATTATTTTTTTAATTTGTTATAAAATTTTTTCCAATATACGTTTTACATCTTGCAATGATTCACACCGAAAATGTGTTTTAATCGTCTTTGGTACATTATTAAAAACACAAATAGAAGTCGCCCCCAACACATCGGCCATTTGCATATCCGATATACCATCCCCGATTAAAATTAATCGTTCATAATCAAAATATTGTAAAGCCTTTTGGGCAAAAGCTAATTCCGGTTTGGCATGTTCATCCGTTGATCCTTGAATATAGTTAAAATAATGTTTTAGACCGGTACATTCGGTTTCGGGAAATAATAATGTTTCATCTTCATTGCTTAAAATAATTTGCGGTATATTTTTTGATTGCACAAAAGTCAAAACATCTTCCGCCCCCTCTATAACACATATCGTATCACGATAAGTGCCATATTGCTTTAAATAATAGTGGACAGCCTCCTCTTCCTTATCTCTGAATGTCGCTTGCCAATAAGTGCGATGTGTACCAATAACCGTCATCATATCCTCTTTAGCAACAGGGGGAACGTCATACTGTTTAGCGATATCTTGCATAGCCAAAAAACTGGCTTCCATCGTATCTACCAATGTATTATTCCAATCCCAAATAACTAATGGTTTCATCGGCTGCCCCGCCCCCTATTTTGTTGCATACGTCTATTTCGTTCCATTTGACGCCGACGTTCTTGTTCCAATTGACGTTGTTTTTGTTTATCATCATGTTCATACAACATATGCCTAAAATTTTTAAGCAAGCTCATATCTTTCGGAATAGTATGAAATTGTTCTAAAAAAGCCTCTGCTGCTCCTTTAGTAGCCATCAGATTTTTCAACATCGCTCGTTCTGATTTATCCAGTACCTGAAATAAATTTTCCAATAAATTTTTTGTTTGGCGAGTCAACACTTCCGGTGCAAAATCCCCCAAAGAAGCTAAAACCCCTTTAAAATCCTTTAATTCGGGAGATCCCAACCAATCCTTAGCCTGTTTATATTCCTTAAGCGTTTCGGCCATCAACGTATCGGCCGAAGCCGACATACCATAGGCAATGGCAATTTGTCGCCCCGTTTTACGTACGACCTCAACAAACATACGCTGAAAAAACGGCGATAGTTTCAAAAAAGCCTCTTTGGTATCCACAATAGACAAATGTGTTAAGGTATAAGCCCCAATTAAAGACAGCCCTTCATCCACTATATTTTCGGGTTGCAATCGACAAGCCGGATACCGGGCAATGCGCCCTCCTAAATCAGCCCCCAAAAAAACATCAAATTTATCGCAAAAATGTGGCAAAATATCGGGTAAAAAATGACGACCGCTCAAAAATGGGCAATCCGGCGGACAATTGGTTTGCGTAGATAATAACTCATTCGGATTTGTCATACATATTATATTACCATAGTACATCTATTTTGCAAGTGTTATCTCAAATATCAAAGGGCGTTTTAACGCCCTTTTCAATCCGCTTGCTTTAATGCGCCACAATTTCCTGACGACGTATAATATCCTTCGGCACAGACATACGTGGCATTGGTTTTATTAAATCAGACGGTTTTTGATTTAATTGTTTGCGAACATTTTTCATCTTAGCAGAAGGTTGTAAACGCCCATCTAATGAAAAACTTAAATTAAGCATATTATCACTTTCTTCCGAATCCATAAAGATATTGCCACTGCGAATAATATAAGAAGACGCATTTTCAAAATATGACTTAAGTGCCTTATCCGTCTCTTTTAATGACACATCGGCATTTAATACTTTAAATTCCCCATCTTTTATCAAGATTTTATCATCTTTCACCTCTAATGATACCCGTATACTGCCCTTACCGGATACCTTAGCTCCGGATAAATTCACATAAGGTACCATGTCAGCTAAATTAACAGACAAATTTTTGAA
>JAFXFY010000047.1 GCA_017513365.1 Alphaproteobacteria bacterium
AGACGACAGCCGTTGGCGTGCCATGCCCGACACCGGTCAAAGCCAAAGAGCCATAAAGGGTTGTTTTGACTTGAGCCACTTTTTTAATCAGACATTTTTTACGCAGTGTTTCAATAAAACGGCCAGCTGCCCGCATAGGGCCTACGGTATGAGAGCTGGATGGGCCAATACCGATAGAAAAGACATCAAATAAGCTGTGATACATAATAAACCTCATTTGTTATTTTAAACTGTAAAAACAGTATATCAAAAAGCAGATTTTTTGCAAAGAGTAAAATAACAAAAGAATTGATAAACGGCCGTTTTTGTGCTATGATTGGCACATTAATGAGTTTAGGAGAATGAAAAATGACGGAAAAATATACAGAAAAATATTTTATTATTGAATGTAATGAAACAGGTATCTTTAAAACAAAGCAAGGTAAGGAATTTGCCAAAGGGGTAACGTATTGTGTGGATCATCGTAATCCAAGATATTTATCTGTCCAAGATGAAAAAGGGTTATGGACATTGTATAATAAAAATGGCCAACCGGTAAAAAAGGCAAAAGAGGTAAGTCATATTTATTGGAATAAAAAGGGATATGCCGTCGGATTGGGGGAAAATAGGAAAAAATATATCTTCCCGGAATACCGAGTAAAACAAGTCTTGTGTGGATTGGCTATAACAGGTGCGTTGGCTGTGGTCGCTTCTGGAATACGTAGCTGTTGCGAAAAACAAGCTGAATATGAACAAAAGACACAGATGACGTATTTGGGGATTTCCAATGGTGTGGCTTTGTTTGATACGGACGGCAACAAACAAACAGTAGAGGTTGTGTCGGA
The DNA here is from genome assembly GCA_017513365.1 of Alphaproteobacteria bacterium. GTDB lineage: Bacteria > Pseudomonadota > Alphaproteobacteria > CAAHEQ01 > UBA3637 > UBA7488. Next base: position 825 of record JAFXFY010000047.1, read on the forward strand.
TACTCTGTTAAGACATCAGGTCGGTTATTTATATGGATGTGAAGGGCAAACGCATTCTATTGCCAAATGGAAAGAAATATCTCAGATTTATCATTTTACACATATCCGTTAGTAAGTGTTGGGTACTGTTTATTTTCCACCTGTCTATGGGGGATTTTTTGTCGTTTTATTAATAAAAAACGACTCAATTAAAAAAATAGTTGACAAATATTTGGAACTGTGATATAATAACTTTTATCAATCATCAGTGAGGCAAAAAATGAGACAGCAAATCAGCGATAAATTTTATTTTGACACAAAAAATGGTGAAGTATCAGATAAAGCGGGAAATGTTTTGTTTAAAGATGAAACAATAGAGTGGATATCTCATCCTCATAAACATCTACCGTTATACATTGTGGAACGGGAAACGGGATTGACGTTGTATAATGAAAAGGGAAAAGTGATGGTAGGAGCCGAAAATGCTAAAGATATTGAGGTTCGCCATGATGGGTCCTATATCGTCAGCAATCATCACCGTCATTTAAAAATGAAAGGTGTTCGTTCCAAAATGTCTTATGGTAAAGAGTTGTTTGTTAATGATGATATAAATATTGAAATTAGAACAAAGCATTTTATTATTCAAAAAGATATTGTTGAAAATGAATATATTTTTAAAACAATAGCGGGTGAAAAATTCGCAACCGGAACAGGATATCGTTTGGCTGATGATAAACATGAAAATCCCAAATATATTGTGGTTCAAAATGGATTGGACGATACCACCGAAACGTTATATAACCGATATGGGCATGCTATGAAAAATGCCGAGAACATGGACTATATTTTATGGTCAAAGGATGCGTATACGACGTATCGTGATGTTCCTCAGCCAATTGTTATAAATGGACGTAACTCAATGTGTATGACTAAAGAACGATTTACGCATAAATTTCCGGAATATTATAGCCGAATGATACGTCGTTGCATTATGGGAATGGCTGTGTTGGGGGGCTTTGTCGGATGTGTGGTTCAGGGAGAAAAAGATAAAGAACAATTTAATAATACACCGGCCGTTTATTTAGGAATTCAAAACGGGTATGCTATTTTTGATACAGATGGCAACAAACAAACGGTTGAAGTTAAAAGCCAAATACCAATCGGAACTGAAAAAGCCGAACAATTAAAACGTCATAAAGATGAAATCTATACTGTTTCGGGATGGCAAACACTAATGAATAACAGCGTTAAGTTAGAACGCCAAAGACAAAGGACCGAATGATGAGTGTTCAGATTAAATTTGATACCAGTGTCGGGGTTTCGTTTGATAACCAAGTCCATTCCTATGCACAATTAATGCAAAAATTACAATCAGAAAAAGATATAGCTGAGGCAATGGTTGATGACCATAAAGAAATTATGACTACACTCAGCCAAAGTGAACAACATCAAGATGTATCCGAAAAAAAACATCATAATTTAAAAAAGGATAATAAAATGCAAGAAACGCAAGACGTACCACCGATTTTAAGAGTAATTGATAGAGATGATTCCAATACGCTAACAGAATATCTGTTATCTCGTCCCGTTACATTTGCTCATAAGTGTGAAGATGTTATGGCAACATGTAGTGTGTTGGCAATTATGGCGGGGATTGGAGCCATCGGAACGATTTATCATTCGGATATTATTCCGTCCCATAATCAAATCGCTTTAGGTTTTGTGTGTGCAACAGGGATATGTTTGTTAGGTACTGTCTTATCCGGTGTCGCCGGTGGTATCAGCGATTGTTGGCAAGAACGTAAAAATCGTTTAATGCAAGAAAAAATGGAGCATACTCGGGATTAACAATGCACCCGAATATCAAATTAGCTCGAAAATTTTCTAAATATTATCCGCCGATTGAATTACCGGCGGATAAAAACGATTGGCATATTGGGCATCAGTGTTTAGCTATGTTAGAAGATTTATATCCACGCCGTGATTTACTGATTACAACATTGCTGGACAGTTATGAAATTGACAGAAGATTAGAAAATATTCGCCAGCTGAGAAACAATTATTTTGCATTAGATTTAGTAAATGAATTTAAGAATATTTCAAAATTATATATGTTGGATGCTTATGTCTCTTTTTATAAACATCGGTTTATGCGAAATTTGGAACGGTTATCCGGCAAAATGAACAGAGTACATAAGGCGGCAGACAAAGCCGATAATACCATCAAAAAAGCACGCCATCGGTTAGATTTTATTGATATGATTGAAAACGAACATGTTTGTAATTGTGGCGAAATGGCCCATATGACATCTTTGGTATTAAAGGCGAATAATATTCCGTTTCAGTCCGTTTGTTTAAGCTTACGAAACAAACAAGGACGTATATTACATGATAATCATTGCTTTTGTTTAATCCGAACGGATAATGAACAGTTGACATTTAAACAAATGATGGCTGAATTATATCATCCGAATACCTTAGTCGTTGATTGGTGGCTAGGGCGATGTGGACATCCAAAAGAAATGTTTAATATGTTTGCAAATTTCTTTGTGGAAGAGGTCTATCATAAAAATAAAAGGTGTGTATCATATTTAAATCCGGGAACTCAGTTTTTATTGGCTCAACATATGGTCAGAGAAGGTGAAGAAGAGACAAATGATCGTTATGTTATCGGTTATACCTCATCAAAAACACCTCGTATTTTTGGGTGCGAAAATCAAAATATATTTTCCCCTGTGTGTGTGCCATATACAGAAACCTCTAAACGGTTTTCATCTGACGTTGTTCAAAATCAACATATCCGCGATTAAATAATTGCATTTCGTGTTGTTGTATGCCTGTAATTAATTTATAAACTTTTATGGAGAAATTTTATGGCAAAATTTATTGAAATTGCGGGTCGTAAAATCGGGCCAGATTATCCGACCTCAGCCAGACAAATTCGCCTTGGAGCTTTGGAAGAATTAAAGGAGGCTTTCCCAGATGAAATTAAAAGAGAGTAAAAACTCTTTTTTTTGTATTAAAATGCAAAATTTAAACGCATGCCATAGCCTAAACGGCCGGTAGGTGTGATGGTGGGTTGCGATGAAAATGAAAAACTGTCATTAATTGGTTTGTCATCTCCCCAAATCAAGTTTCCGGCCTCGGTAATCGGATCCATTGCCCATAAAGCAAATGTTCCCCATGCTTTTGAATCGCCGAGATATCCATCGTTTTCCACAATGCTTCGTTTTACTTTATAGAACCACTCCCCGATAAAGGCGCCCGCAACTGGTGTAACGATTAAATCTTGAATAGAGGGGCGTTCGGCAAAAGATTCTATCCCATATTCCCAAAAGAATGTGGACAGAGCGAAAGAATACCAAAAGGAGGTCATCGCATTGGCTCCGGCAGATCTGGCCCCCATATAATAAATGGCGCCGGCATAAGGATGGGTTACATAATTTAAAAATAAATCATCACTGTCCCATACCGGTTCACGAGACACGTTATCCCACCATTTTTCAAATGGACCTTCGTCATCATCTTCCCAGTTGGTAAAACTGGTCGGCATCATATATAAAAATCCCATAGTGGCAATTCCTGTACCAAATAACACAGCAGTATTACGTCCCAACATTTTTTTATCAATATAGTTTTCATCTAAAGAATAGGGGCGTTCATAAATGGTAGGTGTTGTATCTACTAATCGTACACGCATATCCCAATCTTGGGCATATTGAGCAAAAACACAGAAGGGGCATAGTACAATGCCAATAATTAAAGCAAAGAATTTTTTAAACACGGGGGAAGTGCCTTTCTATTATGTATAAAGATATATGTTCCGTACCATACTCTTTTTTATATGATTATGCAAGAAATTTTTTAAATGGCCGGCGGTATAATGTCTATACATGTAATGTGATTACGTTCTTTTCCGATAATGGTAAATGTAAAACCGTCAATCACAAATGATTGCCCCACATTTGGGATGCGTTCAATTTCATACATAATATAACCGGCAATTGTTGACGCATTTTCATCAGGAATTTCCCATTTAAAGTGGCGATTAATATCCCGAATACTGGCATTACCATCAACTCGTACCGAACCGGATTCTGTTTTGACAACCTGTAAAGTGGATTGCGCCGGTGTATCGGTTTCATCGGAAATATCTCCAACGATTTCTTCCAATAAATCTTCCAAAGTTACCAAGCCTTGAACAGCGCCATATTCATCTACCACAATAGCAAAGTGTTCGCGTCGTCTTTTAAAGGCGTGTAATTGGTCTAACAATGTTGTAGTATTTAATACAAACCATGGTTTTGTCAGATAGTTTTTAATATTAATTTTTTTGCCGTTCACATAATAGGTGCGCATCATTTTTAACAATGCTTTTGAATATAAAATTCCAATAATGTTATCACGTTTACCGGACCACAGCGGAATACGGCTAAACGGAGAACGGCTGACAAATTCTACAATTTCTTCAAATGGTAAATTGGCATTTAAAGACACCATTTGACTGCGGTGTTCCATAATATCGCCAACAGTTACCTCGCTCAAGTCCAAAACGGATTTCATCATATAGCGTTCTTGATTCATAACGTCGCCGTCTTGCATGGTAATGGCACCGCGAATTTCGGCTTTGATTTCTGCTTCGGTTGCGACTTTTGCCGGTTTCATTCTGAAAATTTTCATAATGATTTTTGCTATCCAGTTTAAAGCCGTTACAAACGGAGACAGAATAACAACGAATGCTTTTAAGGCGGGTGTTACAGCTAAGGCAAATTCGGTGGCGTTATTCATGGCGTATGTTTTGGGTAAGATTTCGGAAAAAATTAACACCATAAAACTGACGCCGAATGTGGCAACCAATACCCCGATAGATTCGCCGAAAATATCAATGCAAATAGCGGTTGAGATAGCCGTAATGGCAATATTAACCACATTGTTTCCGAATAAAAGGGTACTGATAAGACGGGCAGAATCACGTTTCATTTTATTGAGTGTTTTTGCACGGCGAGAGCCTTGTTTTTCTTTTTCATGCAATAGTGGCATAGAAGCGGCCGTTACAGCAGTTTCTGTTCCGGAAAAGAAAAATGATAAACACAGCAAAATAAATAATAAAATATATGATGTCATTTTTGGGTTGGTTCCTTTTTGTGATATTTTTTGCGAGGACGCATAATCGGACGAACGCCGGTTAAAATTTCTTTTTCTTGTAATAGTGTCAGCAATCTGTTGACCGTTTTATAGGGATGTTCTTGAAACGACTCTACCATAATGTCGGCTTTTTCATACAGTGGATAACATTCGCTGACTAATCGTTCAATGGCCTTTTTATTATCGGCTGCCGGCACTAAGGGGCGGTGTGTGCGTCCTTGGGTGCGTTTGGATATTACATCTGACCCCGCTTTTATCCACACTGAAACCGCATATTTTTTAGCAACTTCTCGTGTTTTTTCGGATAAAAAAGCGCCACCACCGGACGATAAAACGCATGGTTTACCTTTTAGCAAGCGTTCCATAATGCGTTCTTCGCCTTTGCGAAATTCTTCTTCGCCATATCGGGCAAATAAATCCGAAATGGTAAATCCGGTGATTTTTTCAATTTCTTTATCGCTGTCCATAAATGGGAGTTTTAAATGTTTGGCCAAAATACGCCCTAAACTTGTTTTTCCAACGCCCATCATTCCTACCAGCAAAATTATTTTTTGTTCAGTTAAATTCTTACTCATTTTCCGTTTTTCTTGACACTGTGCATTATTCATTGTAATGTGTATGATTATAACAGTTTTTTGTTAATCTGTCTAGTGGTAAAGGATTTAAAAAAATGAGATATCGTGGATCATATGAAAAAAAACACTATTTGATGAAAATTATTTTAGCTGTTTTAGGTGTATTTTTGGTTTATGTTGCCATTGCCGATGTAAAACCGACCATAGCCCATGTTGAAAAGATTGTACCGAATGCCGTTAATAAATAAAACCCATATTTTTGTGGCGCTTTTTGGGACTTTGTTTTCTGGTGGTGTTATGGCGGAAAGTTTATTGCCTTCTGTTCATATACAAAACTTACCGACTTTGGGGATTAATCATTTAGGCACCCACAATTATGTTCCGGCAGATATTTGGGGCAAGAGTAATACAGAGTCCTTGAAAACGTTAATTAAGGATATTATTCAAGCCCCCTTGACGCCGGCAATGCGTGATATAATCGGGCAAATGATGCTCAGACATACATCCAAGGAATCCTCATTACCCTTAACGTTTCGTATGGATGTGTTGATGCAGTTGGGACAATTTGATGACGTTTTGACATTGGCAAATTTGGTTCCTCCTACACATCAAACGCCAGATGTTTTGAAATTAAAAGCATTGGCTTTATTTTTATCCGGACAAGTTAAACAAGCCTGTGAGCTTATGATTAAAACGCCGGAATTAACACAAATGGCAGAGGATATGCGCTTAAGTTGTGCAGTGGCAAACGGTGATAAAACAGGGGCCGAACTTATTTTTGCAACCCGCTTGGAAAATAATGAATTGGATGAAACGACTCAGATTTTGGCTCAAAAATTATTTGCGAATAATGAAGCGGTGTTTGACGGTACAAATATAAAAATACGTCATTTGCCGTTGCTTGGTGCGCTTGGTAATCATGTGGATTGGTCTAAAATAATGGTACCGATTGCTCATCAAAAAACATTATCTAATTTGCCTTTAGTTCCATTGCATATCCGGTTAGAAATGGCCGAGCATAATCACGTAAATCGGTTAGATGATTTATATGGGCAAGTTAAGGATGATACTTTAGAAAATAAGGCTGTTTCGCGGGCAAAGCTGTATCAAAAAATTAAAGCCGGTACAGAAGATACCGCAATATTCAGGACGATAAATGAGTATTTAGAAACGGCCCGAACCGATGGATTATTTTTGACGTTAGCCCCTGTTATGTGTCCTTTTTTAGATACAATTACCCCGTCTGAAGCGGCAAAAGAAGTGGCCTTTAATGCCGTTCAGGTATATGCGTTATCGGATAATGCGGATTTAGCGTATGCATGGTATCAGATTTTACAAAAAAGTGCAGATGAATCATTAAAAATGCAAGCTGTCTTTTTAGAGCCGTTAATGCAACAATTAGGTGGCGGAATGCCTAAACAGATAGATAAAGGCCTGTTATTTTGTCAGAAAAATAAAAATCCATATTGTGCGTCTTTTGTGGATAAAATCGGAACTGAAGCTGATAGTACCAATTGGGCAGAGGTGTTAAATCATATGGCGCCATCAAAACGATATATACCCTTAGTGCAGACGGCTTTGCAGGGATTAATATCATCTTCTCGGTCGGGGGAAGCTGTCTTATATGCCATTAAATTATGGCAATCAAATATGAGAGTGGAACCGAACATAATTGCCGGATTGTCTGAGATAGCGCCAAAATCTTTAATGCGGCACTTAATTTTAGAACGGTATGTATATCCATGAAACAAGTCAGCAAACACATTACGGCTTTTTTAGAAATTATGATGGCTGAACGAGGAGCCAGTCCCAAAACGGTTGTGGCGTATGAAAGTGATTTATTGGATTTAGAGGCTTATTTAAAAACACGCCATGTATCATTGATTAAAGCCAGTTATGATGACCTAAAAGGATATATGCATACATTGGCGTCCAAAAATAAATTATCGGAAAAAACGCAGGCACGTCGTTTGGCGGCTATTCGTGAATTTTATCGGTATTTGTTTTCAGAGGATATGCTAAAGAAAAATCCGGCAGATTATTTGGTATCCCCTAAAATCGGTAAGGCGTTGCCGAAATATTTATCCGAACGTGAAATTGCCGATTTGATTAATGAGGCCAAATCAGATGTACGCCTAAAAGCATTGCTTGAAATTTTATATGCAACCGGTATGCGTGTCAGCGAATTGGTCGGATTGCCGTTATCGGCTATTCCTGAAGATAAAAAAACAATAACGATTGTTGGAAAGGGACGAAAAGAAAGGATTGTGCCATTGGGGGAACCGGCCGCTGAAGTGTTGGAAGAATGGTTAATTCACAGAGAATGTTTTATTTCTCGTCCCAGTAAATGGTTGTTTCCATCTAAGTCCAAAGAAGGACATTTAACAAGAGTGGCATTTTTTAATCAGCTGAAAAAAACGGCGCTGAAAGCTCGTGTGGATGTGATGAAAGTTTCTCCTCACGTTTTCCGTCATTCCTTTGCTTCGCATTTGGTGGCACATGATGCCGATTTGCGGTCTGTTCAAAAAATGTTAGGTCATGCCGATATCGCTACGACGGAAATTTATACGCATATTTTAGAGGATAGATTAAAAAAGACAGTTGAAAAATCTCATCCTTTGGCGTATAGTGGTAAATAAAAAAGGATTAAAATACCACAAAAACATGAAAATTTTAAATAAATACATATTAAAACAACTGCTTGTCGGTTTTACATTGGTGTTGGTCAGTATGACCACATTGGTGTGGTTGACGCAATCTCTTAAAATGATTGATATGATTGTTACCAAAGGGGTTTCGGTTGGTGTATTTATTAAAATGACCTTATTGGTCTTGCCGAATTTTGTGCAAATCTTATCGCCTTTGGCGTTGTTTGCCGTAACATTATTTGTGTATACTCGTATGCAATCGGATAAAGAATTGATGGTTATGAAAGCGGTGGGTATGGATAATGGTCAAATTATGCGGGCGCCACTTATTTTGGCTGGTATTTTGGTGGTATTGGGATATGCCTTTTCTTTGTTTGTTGTACCGTATGCTAATACACAAATGCGTGAAATGAAATGGCAAATTAAAAATAATTTATCTCATGTAATGTTGCAAGATGGGCAGTTTAATTCCTTTAAAAATTTAACGATTTATATTCGGGAAAGATTAACCGATGGCGTATTAAAGGGTGTGATTGTGTATGATACCAAGGATGCTGGGCGACCCGCTTCGTTGATTGCTGAGCAAGGAGTGGTGTTCCAAGGGGAATATGAAACTCAGGTTCAATTTGAAAATGGGATGCGTCAGGAATTTGACAGAAATACAAAGCAATTTTCTGTTTTAAAATTTGATAAATATACGATGAGTTTTGGGGATGAGTCTAAAAAGGCAACTCGCACAAATGATGTGCGAGAATATTCGTTGGGGCAATTGTTAAAGGCCTCTGAAACCGAAGCGGGATCTGTGTCCAGATATCGTAAATTTAAGGTAGAAGCCATGAAACGTTTATTGCAACCGTTATATAATGTGTCTTTCGTATTTTTGGCCATGTTTGGTGTATTGGCCGGTTATTACAATCGTCGGGGACAGGTCGGACAGGTTAATATGGTTGTTATGGCAACATTAGTTGTACAATCTTTGGCTTTGGCTTTTGAAAATATGACGGCCAAAAATTTATGGTTAATGCCGTTAATGGTTTTAAATGTCTTGGTGCCGATTGTGGTTGTATATTTGATTTTGTTAAAGGGTAAAAAATTTAAGATTGGGTCTTTTAAAATCGGAGCCTTTATCGGTGTTTTATTGTTGAGTGGATCGGTTGTGGCCGCTCCAGTTGAATTTAATGTGGATAAAAATGCACCCGTTAATTTTGAAGCCGATGCCATTGAATACAACAAAAATAAAAATGAAATGACAGCATTGGGAAATGTTATCATTGAACAAAATGGGACAGTTTTAAAAACAGATAAATTAGTGTTTAATCGGACTAAGGGAACGTCCCATATTCCACATGAAGCCATAATGACATCTCCGGACGGAACGGTTACGACAGTTCAAAATGCCGAACTCAGTGATGGTCTTAAAAATGCGGTGGCGCATCAAATTTCTTTACAAATCATTGATGGGACATATGTGGCGGCTGAGTCTATGAAACGGACACAAAACGGAACGGTTTTGTATTTGCGTCAATTAACCTATACGCCCTGTGAAAGATGTCAGGGAAAATCACCTCTGTGGCAATTGCGTGCCAATCGTATGAAACACGATAAAAATGATAAAACAATCAGTTTTACGCATTCATTTTTGGATGTAAAAGATATTCCCGTTTTTTATTTTCCATATTTAAGAACGCCAGATCATACAGTTAAACGTAAAACGGGATTATTATCACCGTCTTTAGCTCATTCTTCCACAATGGGAAATGGGATAGAGTTGCCGATATTTATTGATGTGGCGGATAATCAAAATTTATTAATTACGCCGATTATTTCCGTATCGCATTTACCATTAGTTGTCGCCGATTATCAAGGGGTATTTAAACGAGGAGCCGTTAATTTACAACTCAGTGGAACAAAAGATGATGATGATAAAAAAGATTACCAAGGGCATATTAAAGCCAGTTTTGAGTATGATGTAAATGATCAGTGGCGTTTAAACGGTAAGTTGTTTCGCTCATCCAGTGATACATATTTCAGAAAATATAAAATTTCCGGTATTGATGACAATCAATCGTATTTAACCTCTCATATTGCCGCCGAACGATTTGGCAATCGTAATTATGTTAATTTAATGGGCTTGTCTTTCCAAAGTTTACGGGCGGGTATCAGTTCTCGCAGTCAGCCGATTATCATTCCGAAATTGCAAATGAATTATCAAACAACGCCATTAATGACAAATGGATTGTATGCCTTTACCGAAGTCAACAGTGCCATTATTCATAATCGTGAACGGTTTAAATCAGACAGATTATCTTTGACGCAAGGATTCCATTTGCCCTATGTCAGTTCTTACGGAGCTGTTTACGATATCATGGGGACTGTTCGGTTTGATGGATACAATATTGACACCGGCCGATATGGGTTTAATACACGCCGCCTTGATGATACTTATACAACTGGGCGTGTTTATCCGAATTTGTCTGTTGAGGCCAGTTATCCGATAGGAATGGCGACGACAAATACCACTCAGGTTTTTAAGCCAATTGTGATGGCGGTAATGACTCCTAACAGAGATATAAACGCCGATAAAATACCGGATATGGATAGTTTAGTGTTTGATTTTGATGATTCAAATTTATTTTCTCGCAATCGGTTCTCGGGATATGATCGGGTTGAGGTGGGTACTCGGTTGAATTATGGGGCCGAGTGGTCTGTTTACACAAATCATAATACCGCATTTTCAACACTGTTTGGTCAATCTTATCGCTTTAAACGTGATGATGTTATGGGCAATTTATTGGGAGAGGATAAAAACTTTTCCGATTATGTTGGTCGGATGAGTATTAATCATAAGAACATCTCATTGGCTTATCGGTTTCGGTTAGATGAAAACAAATTAACACCGAAGAAAAATGAAATTACTTTAACGGGTGGAGGCGATCCGTTGAGATTAGGTGTTGATTATGTTTATTTAAAAGACACATGGATTGGGAATAATTTTTATCCGTCTCGTGAGGAAATTTTACTGTTCGGTTCATCCAGATTATCTCGTCAGTGGTCTTTATCCGGATTATATCGGTATGATTTAGCTGAAAACGGTGGTCCGGTTGAGGCGGGAGCCATTTTGCGATACGATAATGAATGTTTGGCCGTTATTTTTGATTTAAACAAAGAATTTACTCAAGACCGTGATTACACAGGGGAAACGTCATTCATGGTTAAATTTGAATTAAAAACATTAGGGGGAATTTAGGGATATGAAATATATATGGACAGCGGCAGTGATTGTCGGGACAACATGGGGTGTAAATGCGTCGGAAATCAAAGCCATTGTGGGAGATATGCCGATTTCCGGTTATGATGTATCCGAACGGGTACGGTTGATGAAGTTACAACAGCCCTCTCAAACCCAAAATATCAGCCAAAATGATTTAGAACAACGGGCATTGCAAACTTTGGTGGATGAATATATAAAACGTCAGGATGCCGAAAAACAAGGATTTATTATATCTGATGCTGAAGTAAAGGAGGCTATTGGCCGGTTGGAACAGCAAAACAATATGTCGGCTGGATATATGGCTGAGTTGTTAAAACAAGACGATATTCGTTTGGAAACGCTTCACAATCAAGTTCGGTCTGATTTGTTATGGATGCAGGTTGTAAATAAGCATAAAAACGCCTTAAAGGCTGTAACGGATAAAGAAATTCAAAATAAAAAAACAGCTCTAAAAAAAGAATTGGCAAAGCCCATGCATTTGTTGGCGGAAATTGTTGTTCCGACAAAACAAGAGGCGGAAAAAATCATCACAGATATTCGGCGTGGTAGAGCATTTTCCGAAGTAGCCGCTCAAAAATCTCGCTCTTTGTCGGCAAAAGAAAACGGATTGCTGGGATGGGTTAAGGCGGATGTTTATGCCCCGCATATTATGCGTGTTGTTGACAAGTTGAATTTGAATGAAATGACGGCTCCTTTGGCGGTTGATAACGGATGGTTAATTGTGTTGTTATTGGATAAACAAGAAGGTGCTCAAAACGGTGAAATGCCTATTTGGGATTTGGCTCAGTTGGCGACGGCTAAAAATAAAACAGTTGGGTATATTCCGACTGTGTTTAAAATGACAACATGTGATGAGTTTGTGGACTTTGGGCATAAAAATGCAATTAAGGAAACGGTTCGTCGTGGGATGACGGATCCAAATCAATTGCCACCTCAATTAAAGTATTCTTTAAAAACGCAAAAAGTTGGAACGCCGATTGGACCGATACAAACAGAAGAAGGGGATTTATTTTTCATGAAATGTGGCGAAACAACACAATCCGTTTTGCCATCTGATGACATGATAAAATCGGCTTTGGAACTGGAAAAAATGGATGAACTATCTGAAAAATTATTGCGACAAGTAAAACGATATGTCGTTGTTGAATATAAATAAGGAGTATGACAATGGAAACGCAGATTATTGACGGAAAAGCTTTAGCAATTGAGTATCAAGAAAAAATAAAAACACAGGTAGCTAAAATGAATCGCACACCGACTTTAGCTGTTATTTTAGTCGGTAATGACCCTGCGAGTGAAATTTATGTGCGTCATAAACGTCAAGTGGCCGAACGAGTTGGAATTATTTCCGAATTGTTTCAGTTATCACCTATAACGACAGAGGAAGCTTTAATCGCCTTTATTCAAGAACTGAATGCCAATGATAAGGTAGATGGTATTTTGGTGCAATTGCCGTTGCCTAAACATATCAATGCCGATGCCGTGATTGAAGCCATTGATCCAAATAAAGATGCAGATGGTTTGACCAGTGCCAATTTAGGACATTTGTTTGTCGGAACGCCGAATTTAGTGCCTTGTACGCCGATGGCGTGTTTGGCCTTGATTAAAACAGTATGTCCGATATTGCAAGGTAAAAATGTGGTAATTGTCGGTCGGTCTAAGTTGGTGGGTAAACCATTATCTCAATTGTTGTTAGATGAAAACTGTACGGTTACACAAGCTCATTCAAAAACTGTGAATTTAAAAAAAGTATGTCATGAGGCAGACATTTTAATTGTCGCCGTTGGGAAACCAAAGTTAATTACGAAATCTTTTGTGAAAAAGGGAGCTATTATTGTTGATGTGGGAATTAATCGGCTGAAGAATAAAAAAATTGTCGGAGATGTTGAATTTGATAAGATGATTGGGCATGTTTCGGCGATTACTCCTGTCCCTGGTGGAGTGGGGCCAATGACCGTTACAATGTTATTGCAAAATACAGTACAAATTGCACAAAAACGCCAAAAAACAATAGACTTATAAAAAAACGCTTGCGTGATTGCGTTTCGGTGGTATAATAATACTTAAGGAATAGGAAAACCCATTTTTTAAGGAGGTTGCCATGATAAATTTAAAAATGATAATGGGAGCCGGCGTTTGTGCCGTTGCTTTGTGTTTCGGATTATCTGTATCGGCGGCAGAAAGTGGTGCCGGCAAGGGAAGAGAAAAAGCTGGACAGGTTTTAGAGCCGGTTGCGGATGCTATTGCGCCTTCTGTTGAAATACTCCCGGGTTTTGAGTATGGCGGCGCTGAACAAGTTGAGGCTTATACACGATTGTGGAGTGATACAGCTGATGGTGTTAGCGGTATTTTAGGGGGGAGTGCTAATTCGGAAAATATCGGGAAAGCTTTGCATGGAATTGGAATTATTGGTACCCCTAGTGGATTGAATGATATGTTAAGCAGTGGTGTTAACTTTTCAGGTGTTAATGGAATAGTAAATAGCACTTTTGGTGGTCCTAAACTGTCTAATATTGGTACGGCTATTAAAAATTTTAAAAATATGAATTCATTATCTGATTTGACGAATTTGAAAAATTTGGGCAATGTTGGGATGAGTTTTTTAAAAGATATGTCACCCGAAATTAAACAACTTATGGGAATGGCATTTGATGATTTAGGATTGGATAGTATGATCGGCGGATTGGGCGGTGGCGGTTATCCTGTTTTAATGCCGACTAATTCAGCTCAAAGTGCGGCTGCTGTTGGAACGTCAAAGGCTCAAACTGCTGCAACCGAAGGATTGTTGGATGCAGAAACGGATTTAACCGCTTCATTCGGTCCGGTCGGTAATATGGACGGACGTATGGGACAATGCAGTATTAATGGCGAAGATTATTCCCAACCTATCAGTTATTGGTTGCAAGCTGTAGGACCGAAATTAGAGGGAACTTGCCCGTGGTTATATTTAGATACATATTGTTGGCCGACGATTGGTGTTGGGACATTGTTGGGTAAAGATTTAAAAACAATGTACCAGACATTTATGGCTATGGAGTATGTGGATGCTAGTGGGAATCCATTGGATAAACGCACTCAAGAGGCGGATTTAAGACAAATTTATAATTTGCATGTTACATGTCGTAGTAAGTTGCAAAGTGATCCCGCTGGCGCTAAAGAAATCTACAATTATTCTTGTGGTGGGAATCATTGGAAAAATATGTTTAATGGCCGTCGTATTTCTGATCAGGCGATGCAATCGGCGTCGTTTGATGAAATTTGTAAAGGACATGCGAAGGTTTGGGCAAACTATTGGAAACAATTGGGGAAAAATTATACTGACTTACCATTGTTGCATCAAGTGTTTGTTGTAGATGTTTCTTACCAAGCCGGTGCCGGTGCCGTTAAGGGAAATAACAGAAAGTATTTGCCCAATAGAACGCCGGTATGGCAAAATTTAGCATCGGGTAATTGTGGCGGAGCGGCTTCTGCTTTTTCCGGTCAAAGATTGTGTACGGAATTTTCCAGCAGATGTCAGCAACGTAAAGCAATGATTACCCAAGGATGTGGTGGGTCATAAGAACATCAAAACAATGGGGGAGGTATTCCCTTTCCAGAAGCCAAAAAATAAAAACAGGAGGTTTGTTATGAAGTTTCGTTCTTTATTTTATACGTTTTTATTGATACCGATTTTAGGTGTATCTCCTGTTTTTGCAGCGGATATGCCCGAGTTGGAATATTCATGGAGTGAATTGGATGGTACGACCCACTCTCGTATGATTTCACCATCTGGTGATATTTTGGATACGGGTATGGATACGTTGGCTCCTTTAGGTTTGGCTCCGATTAACATTCCTGCAGCCGGCTTAAAACCCGAGTTATTTAAAGATCCGAAAAAGGCAGCGGCAACACTGAAACGTGTTTTATTCCCGCCGGAAGATGAGAAAAAGGCACAAGAAATGACGGCGGAAGAAAACCGGAAAATGCGTGCTTACCGCAAGGTATTGATGGATCAAACGATATCTTATGCAATGGGATTGGGAAAATTGGTTGAAAACGGGATTGAAAACTTTAATAAGCGGCGAGATAATGCGTTAAAATTTGTCAATTCGGCCCAAAATTTGCGTGAAGATGTTCAAGTATTAAACGGCATTATGTTGGGTCAGTTTGGTGAAGTTAACAAAACGTTGGGATTGAATGCAACATTTGCAATTATGCAATTATCAGACGTGTTTTATCAATCCAGCTCAATGCAATAAAACAGGAGGTGTGTCATGATGAAAAAAATATTATATATGGCTCTGCCTTTAGTGGTTGTTCATACGTCGGCGTGGGCATTGACGCCGGTATTTGCAGATATTCAGCAAAATGTTCAACAAGCATTGATTGAAGGTCAAAACGCTGTATCGGTTGCTCAAACACAATTGAATCAAATTCAAACGTTAAAAACAACGGCATTGAATGGGTATGCAGGTGTTAAAAATACTGTGGCCGATTTACAGCAATTGCCCCAGGTATATTTAACCTCATTTGAAAATAAGGCAAACAGCTTGATTAATGGCACCATGAAATCTGTTTTGGGGACAGATATTGTTGGCGATTGGTCTGCTCAAGATTTGATGGATTTTGATGTGGATAAGTTGAAAGAAATAGGCTTGGATACGGATATTATTGGTGGTTGGTCGGTAAATGATGTGATGAATTTAGGAGCAGATGACCTAAAAAATATGGGGTTGGATACCTTAGAGGGTATAACCGAAGACCAATTGCGAAAGTTATTAGGTGATCAGCTGGGCGGGAAATTGACTCCTGCTCAAGTTAAGGAAATTGCTAATGACCCGAAAAAAATTGCTGGTTTGTTAAGTGGGCTGACAAAGGCAAAACAGACACAGCAAGGAACGGCACCAAAACCGTCCAAAGGATTGGAAGGATTGGGGTTAAAAGGGTCTACCGGTATGAATACCACATCGGTTCAAACAACCTCTACGGGACCGGATGGTAATCGGTCTGATGCCTTTAATGGAACGGGTAATGCTTCTACGGCTCAATTTGCTGAGGCTCAAAAAGCCTTTACGGAGATGCGTGAGCGTATTGAACAAAAAATGCAATTACCAAAAACACAAGATGAAATGCTGAATATGACCGCCGATCAGATAGCACAAATAGAGTTATTGCAAACAGAGGCTCAAAAAGAATTGGGTATTCAAGGATTGGCTATGTCTTGGATTCGTCAAGAGGTAACAAAACAACGATTGCCGAAACAAGAGGAGGCTATTACAAAATTGTTTAATGAAAAAGCAACGGATGAACGAGGGACTATCCAATTGGTTTCGGCATTGTCTGTGATGACGGCTGAGGCTCAAAACTATGCATCAACGGTTTATGCTGTGGATTTAACGGCCTTTGGAACGCAAGCGAACAAACGGACGGGAACCAGTACGTCAGCGACATTATCTCAAGCTGAATTAGGAGATACCAAGACTCAGACGGGTGCATCAACCGGTACATCACAAGGAAATCAAACCAATGCATCGCCGGTACCGACAAATGAGATGGCAAGACAATAAGGAGGGATGAACATG
>JAFXFY010000048.1 GCA_017513365.1 Alphaproteobacteria bacterium
GGGTTCTTTAAAATAATCAAAAAAGGCTCGTCCGGCAGCGGATTTTAAAAAAGCAGTTCCCCCCGTATGCCCCGGCGTATGCCAAGAATATTCATGCACTTTAGAAAAATCCATTAATGCTCGAAACATCGGCGGTAAAATATAACTACGGTATATATTTGTTGCAGCAATAATCCGACCGGCAATAAAATCCGGTGTATCTTCCAAAATCCAGATAAAATCACTGACTTTATTTAAAATATCTGTTTCAATAGCCGATGCCTTGGTTCTATTGGTCATCAAAAAAACGGGAATATCAGTATTATGTTTTCTTAAATCAGACAACAACTCGGCTATATCCGTCCGATATCCATTTTGCGTATCGTCATAATTTAACAAAATACATTGTATGGTTGGATCAGATACAATTAATGCGCGTGCATCTTCGGTATAATCTGACCACACCACTTGTACATCTTGTTCTTCCAACTGCTGAACTAAATTTTCCACAGCCCGACAAACGGCTCCGCTTTGTTCATCACAATCATATACCAATAAAATTTTTATCCCAAAAGAATTTGAATATGTCATTTTCCCTCCTTATTATTCTGCAATTAATTCTGATGCCGGGGAAGAAATGCCTTGAATATGTTCACGTGGGTGAATTGTTTGACGATGACGTCCGACAGAAATCCAAAACATTGCGACCAATGCTCCAATGGTCATTACCAACGTTAACGTCCGAACCCATGAGGGTACGAAACCTCCGACCTTGGCATGATTTTCGGCAATATCCAATTTACGGTTAACGGCCATTTCATAAAAAATGATCGTAGCAACGGCAAACATCAACGCCCATCTGGTTTGATTGCCATCTGACCCAATCATGGCAACCATGCTGTAAATAGCCGACGTTAATCCCACAAATGTATAAAAAATACGTTGGCGAGATGGCATTTTATTGCGTCCCAAAATTTTCAATGCAACTGACGAATACAAATAAGGCAATAACGTCATAATCACGGCAATGGAAGCGATTTTACCAAATTGTTCCGATGCTGTCGGCGACATGGTTGCCAAAACCTGAACCGTCATAATACCAGCAACAATGGCCAAACCGGCAGATGGCACCCCTTTATCGTTGGTACGAGCAAAAACATTGCCGAACAAGCCATCATTGGCGGCGGCTTGTGCCGTTTGACCGGTGAGTAATGTCCAACCGGCTAAGGATCCTAAGCATCCGATAGCGGCACACAAAGCAACTATCTTTCCGGCGGTATCACCCAAGGCCACACTAACGGCTTGAGAAAATGGTGCATTGGAAACAATTAACTCTTTGCTGGGAATAATTCCCATAACGGCCGAAGAACTGAGCACATAACAAATGGCGGCAATAATCACACCCGCCACCGTCGCAATCGGTACATTACGGGTTGGATTTTTAACAACGGCTTGTGAAACCGAGGCCGTTTCCACACCGATAAAAGCCCATAATGTAAAGTTTAAGGTCATACCAATGGCGGAAATATCGCTGTCCCCCGATACGTTCCAACCGGCCATATAGGTATCGGCATTAAACCAAAACCATCCAAATAACGCCATACCGATAATGGGAAACAAAGCAAACATCGTGGTAAAACTTTGTACACGTCCAACGGTTTTTGGCCCCAAAATATTGGCATAAGTGAACAACCAAATAATGCCAATTTGTGCCAAAGCCGATACCAGAGGGTCTTTTAATGATGGGAAAAACATCGTTAAATATCCGACTCCGGCAACGGCCAACCCAACATTTCCGACAACATTAGCTAACCAATAGACTAAATTTGTTTGATATCCCATATAATCACCAAAGGCATTTTTGGCATATCCATAGGGTCCACCTGCAACCGATTGAATTTGGGCCAATTTAGAAAATACCAGTGCTAAAGCTATCGCTCCCACCAAAGTAATCATCCATCCCCAAATAGCAATAGAACCAATAGCCGCCAAATTGGCTGGCAACATAAAAACACCAGAACCCATCATATTTCCGGCGACCATCAAAGTTGCCGGTATTAAGCCGATTTTATTTTTTTCATCCAACATAAATCCCCCTTCTTCATCAGATATATACCCTAAAGGTAAGGGGGATTTTTCTTTGTTTCAAATCGTCATAAGTATAGAAATAACGCTCTTTTTTTGAATTAAATACTATTTTTTACCATTATTCCAAATCTATACACTTTTTCGGAATTTCCTGATAAACATATCATCAATCAGTTATATGTCAACTTCGGGACACGTTTCATTTGAACACATAAAAGGAAACCACGGATGCGAACACAAATTTGTTCCGGCAGGGCAAAGAACTTCTTCTCCCTTAGACCAACCTATATCTCCGCATCTATTAAAGTTTAAACAGGCACCATGTGCATATGTTGTTCCCAAATAACTGTGGCACCAATATGGGTGGGTTTCTGGACAAACACACTCCGTTCCATTATCAGCAACAGTCGCTCCTTCCGGACACGGTTTACACAAAGATCCATCTAAGTACTCCGTATTTGAGGCACATCCGCAAATTGTACCATTCCATACTAAATCGCCCTCGCACGGTTGACATGCACCATCTACAACCGGACCATTACATGTTTCTTCAACATCAGCCATTATCGTATCGTAATAAAAAATAAGCATGTTTGTTTCACCACAATTGCCGGATGTATAATCGGCTCCGTTAATTTTTAACGTCGTATTTTGGGGCAATAAATTTTCTGCCAACATTTCGCACACACCTTGAGGCACATT
This sequence comes from Alphaproteobacteria bacterium, assembly GCA_017513365.1. Classification (GTDB taxonomy): domain Bacteria; phylum Pseudomonadota; class Alphaproteobacteria; order CAAHEQ01; family UBA3637; genus UBA7488. Next base: position 2,770 of record JAFXFY010000048.1, read on the forward strand.
GGATACTTTAATCCCGCCGGTGATACCGTCTGTGTCTTTTTCCAACGTAATAACATATCCGGCAGTAGATTTTTCCGGCCACTCGGATAAAGACAAATCGCTACCACGGTTAACCTGAGCAATTAAATCCACAGCGCGTAAATTTACATCATTCATAGTCGTATTCGCACGGTATTTATCCATGCCATAGCTGTAGCCGGCAATTCCGCCGATACTTAATACGCCGATAATGGCTAAAGTTCCGAGCATTTCCACCATGGACCGACCGGATTCGTAATTTTTAGTCATCTGACTTCCTTTCAATTTATAGATTAAACGAAAAAA
>JAFXFY010000049.1 GCA_017513365.1 Alphaproteobacteria bacterium
AAATAGATGATAATTCGTGCGTAACAACCACCAATGTGGTTGTAAGGTTTTGATTTATATCTTGCATCAACTCATCAAGTCTTGCCGAGCTTAAAGGGTCAAGTCCGGCCGATGGCTCATCAAAATATACAATTTCGGGGTCCAGAGCCAAGGCTCTTGCCAGTCCGGCTCGTTTTTTCATACCGCCGCTGATTTGTGACGGATAATAATCATTAAAACCGTCAAGCCCGACAAAGGCTAACTTTAAACTTACCAATTCATCAATGGTTTTTTTAGAATATGTGCTGTATTTTTGCAAAGGTAAAGCCACATTTTCTGCCAAAGTCATTGAAGAAAACAATCCTCCGCTTTGATACAAAACACCGACTTTTTTCATAACATTGAGTTTTGTTTGTTCATCGGCATCAACATAATCTGTGCCGTCAGTGTAAAATTTTCCTTTTAAGGGAGGTATCAATCCGGTCAAAACTTTAAGCAAGGTACTCTTACCACAACCCGAAGCGCCCATTATGATAAAAATGTCGTTGTTTTTTACTTCAAAGTCGGCATTTTTAATAATAACTTTTTCACCATAACCGATGCTCAAATTTTTTGCCGCAATTTTACTTATCATATTCCGAGCCTTTCAAAAACAAAAGTTATGATACCGGTTGCCACAATCAGCCAGACAACCGATGATACCACGGCTTTTGTGGTTGCTATACCAACTCCGTCGGCATTTTTGGAACAATTTATACCGTAATAGCACCCGCAAAGTGATATGATAAAACCAAAAACAAACCCGTGAAAAATTCCGACCCAAAAGTTTTTCATACTCCAAGCATTAAAAGCATGCTCAAAATATTCCGTTGCCGGAATGTCCAGAGCCAAAATGCCGACAAAAGCACCGCCCGAAATGCCGAAAAAATCGGCCCACATGGTTAAAAAAGGCATAGCAATCACAAGAGCCGCCATACGAGGTGCAACCAAAAACTCGGCCCATGATATCCCCATTGTTTTTAAAGCATCAATTTCTTCGTTTACCTGCATTGAGCCGATTGTGGCGGCAAACGAGGCTCCTGTTCTGCCGGCCATAATAATGCCGACCATAATTGCGCCCATAATGCGAATTGTACCGATGGTTACCAAATCGGCCACAAAAACTTGTGCCCCGAAATTTTTTAACTGTATGGCACCGACAAAGGCTAAAATTAAACCGACCATAAAACTAATCAAGGCCACAATGGACATTGCATTGGGAGCACATTCTTCAAACGCAAACCAAAAATCTGTTTTTCGAGCCGAGCTTTTGCCTCTTATAAAAAGCCATAAGGCCTTAAAACACACAAGTGTAAAACCTATGCCCGTTACCAGATTTTGCCAAACATTTAAACCAAATCCGCCGATTTTATCCAATAAACTTTCGTTTTTGGGCAAAGTTTCTTGGTTTAGGTGTTCGGGAACAACCAAAGCCAATTTGAGCATTTTGATAAGGCCTTTGGGCATATTTATATTTTCAATACTGATACGATTTTGGTTTGCATATTTGTTTA
>JAFXFY010000050.1 GCA_017513365.1 Alphaproteobacteria bacterium
ACCATTTGACCTTTGTCAATTAAAGCCTTAACCTTATCCCCCTCTTTGGTGCCGGAATTAGAAAACTGACGTAAAACAGCTCCGGTAGAAACGGTATTGATACCCAATTTTTCAGATAAGATAGCGGCTTGTGTTCCTTTACCTGCCCCCGGAGGGCCTAACATAATAATATGACGATGAATTTTTTCAACCATAGGAAATCCTTACAATTTACCTTTTAATTTTGCTTTTTTAATCAACCCTTCATATTGATGGGCAAGCATATGAGATTGAATTTGTGTTACCGTATCCATAATCACAGACACAACGATTAACAAGGTCGTACCCCCTAAGAAGAACGGCACTTGCATTGTAGCAATCAAAAATTCCGGTAAGATACACAATAAAACTAAGTAAAAGGCAGCCAACCATGTCAAACGGCTGATAACATATTTCAAATAATCTGCCGTATTTTTACCCGGACGAATACCGGCCACAAAACCACCCTGCTTTTTAAGATTTTCAGCCGTTTCATTCGGATTGGATTGTAAATTTGTATAAAAGAATGTAAATCCAAAAATCAACAAAGCAAACAGCGCAACATATACACCATGTCCCGGTGTTAACCATATTGCCAATTTACTCATTAAATCAGATGTACTGTTTTGAGAAGAAAATTGAACAATGGCAACAGGAACCGCCAATAAAGCAGAGGCAAAAATCGGAGGCATTACACCCGTCGGATTAATCTTAAGCGGCAAGTGAGAATTTGCTCCTTGCATCATGCGATTGCCCATTTGACGTTTCGGATAATGTACCACAATACGACGTTGTGCCCGTTCAAACATAACAATGATGTAAATTAAAGCAACAGACATAGCCATAACACCCAAAACGACTCCCGTAGACAAGGCCCCTGTTCTGTTTTCTTCAAACACACGAGCAATAGCGCTTGGAATACCGGAAACGATACCAGCCATAATTAATAACGAAGCCCCATTACCGACACCACGTGCCGTAATTTGTTCACCGAGCCATACAACAAACATCGTACCACCTAATAAAGAAACAACCGTTGTCAGCGCAAACAGCCCTTGAGAAGGCATAATAACAGCACCCGCAGCTTGTAAAGCTTGCGCCATGAAGAACGCTTGAACAACTGTAATTAAAACTGTTAAATAACGTGTATATTGATTGATTTTGCGCATACCAGATTCGCCTTCTTTTTTCAAAGCCATCAAAGACGGTATAACGGCTGCCCCTAATTGAACAATAATGGAGGCCGAAATGTATGGCATAATATTCAGCGCAAAAATAGACATACGGGATAAGGCGCCCCCCGTAAAGGCGTTAAACATACCCAGCAATCCACCACTGTTGTTGGAAAAGAAATCATTTAAGACGGATGGATTAATACCCGGAAAAGGCACATAGGTGCCTAACCGGAAAATAATTAAAGCCAATAAAGTAAACAACAGCCTCGCCTGTAAATCTTTTGCTTTTGAAAAAGCACTATATTTCATGTTAGATACCATTTTATCCGATAACGAGGCCATTGTTCACTCCTTTTA
>JAFXFY010000051.1 GCA_017513365.1 Alphaproteobacteria bacterium
CATGGCCTGCGCGCACAAAATCCACTGTATGTGGCCGACAGCTTTGATGTTATTGCCGCCAGTGGCCCTCATGCCGCTCAAGCACATTATTTGCCAACACCATCCACATCTTGTTTCGTGCGTAAATATCCGCTGTTGTTAGTGGATACAGGCGGACAATATTTAAATGGCACGACCGATATGACCAGAACGATTTGCATTGGTAAACCAACGCCACTGACAAAAAAACGATACACGCAAGTGTTAAAAGGACATATTGCATTGGCTTCGGCTCAGATAGCTGAAGGCGATACACCGGCCGAGCTGGATAAACTGGCGCATCAATTTTTACGAGCCGATGGGGCAGATTATCTGCACGCAACCGGCCACGGTATTGGTATGTTCTTATCCGTTCATGAAAATCCGCCAGTTATTCATGAAAAAAGCGAAACACCTCTTTATGCCGGTATGGTGTTTTCTAACGAGCCAGCTGTTTATGATGAAACAAACGGATTTGGTATCAGATTGGAAAATATGTTACTGAGCATTCCGTCAGAAAATGGGAAATTAAAATTTGAAAACTTGTTATTTATTCCGTTTGACGGACGTATGGTTGATTTTGATATGCTGACGGCGGATGAAAAAATATGGCTGAAAATGTATCACGAAAAAATCGTATCTGATATTTTTCCAATGCTGGGCGGTAATGTTAAAGCCGTATTAAAACCAATGATAGACATCTTTATACAAAATGGATAACGCATGAATAAAACATTAATCAGTACAGGACGAGTGGCAACGAATAAAAAGGCTCATTTTAACTTTTCCATTTTGGAAACGTTTGAAGCCGGTATTATGTTGACCGGCGGAGAGGTTAAATCCTTACGGGCCGGTCGTGCCACCATTAATGAAAGTTATGCATCGGCCGATAAAAATGAATTGTTTTTGGTCAACGCTCATATTTTGGAATTTGAATCTACTAAAGGCGGTTTTGTACAACATGTAGCCGGTCGACCAAGAAAATTATTATTAAAACGCAAAGAACTGAATTACCTAATTGGTGAAATTTCCAAAAAAGGCAAAACCGTTGTACCAATGGAAATTTATTTTAATGAACGAGGGCGAGCCAAAGTCAAAATTGGTCTGGCCGTTGGTAAAAATCATGCCGATAAACGTGAAGATATCAAAAAACGCGATTGGAACCGAGACAAACAACGCATTTTAGCCCATTATAACAATGGAAAGAAATAATAAAAAAAAACACTGACTTTAACATCAAAGAATGTATAAACCGATACATTCTTTTTTTTGTTGCACAATGATTTATTTTGTGCCATAGTGAAGTGCTTTTGAATTAAAAGCCGAGCGTAGAAACTCGTATTTCCGTAGGTTAGACAACACTAACCTTATAAGTGTGTTGGCATTCGCTAAAATGGGCGGATGTCGGCGAATAAGGCTCTGTGGCTCAATAAGCCGAGCCGTTTACGGAAATACGGTTTTCTAACATCCGCTCACTTTTGATATCAAAAGTGGGTTTTGTTATAATAAAAAGGAAAACAAACATGAAACATATCTACGAATCCATAACGCCTCAATACCAAATGGATACTCCGGCAAGGTCAAAGTATGACAGAAAGACAACTCAATCTGGTCGTTCTATGGTGGAAACTATTGGTGTTTTAGCGGTTATGGGTGTGCTGACCATAGGTGGTATTGCGGGATATAATTACGGCATTAATAAACATCGGGCCAATCAAGTCCTACAAGACATTCGCCTGATTTATCAAGAAACAAAGTATCCCAATTCCGTACGG
>JAFXFY010000004.1 GCA_017513365.1 Alphaproteobacteria bacterium
ATGTTCGGCAAATGCCTTATTCTCAAGGAATTGATATCAGAATAGTTAAGCGTACCGGAAAAACGTGGACTGTTGAATTTGATTTGTATAAGATGGCCCAAGGCTTTGTCAGTAAGGAAACGCGAATTGCTGTTTTAGAAAGTGCCGAGACACCTTATCGGCGGGCATTTCGGTTGAGAAACACGAATCCGTATGGATTTATTATTATTAATTATACAGATGCTGTAAAAAAACAGTCTATTTCTTAATTTTTCTATTGGCTATTTTCTTTTTTTCTGCTAGATTAAAAGAAGGTTTTACTGTCAAAGAAAGGAAAAATATGAATAAGTATTTGTTTTTATTCGGTATTGTTGCAATTTTATCAGTTGCTGCATGTGAAACAATTTATGAAAAAGAAACGGTTGGTATTGGTCCGGATTACTCTGAACTTAAAAAATCACCGTGTGCTTGTTTGCAATTAGATCAAGCTCCTGAGCTGCCTGAGTGGTTTTCTTAATAATTTGTTAAGGTTTTTGATAAATTATGCAGGTTGAAAGTAATACGCAAAAAGCGACCGAAATAACGGAAGAAGTTGCTCTGGAAAGCGATATTTCTGAAGAGGCGGTTAAAGAAAGACGATATCTGTGGATGGCGCGGACATTTGCTTTGGTGTCTGTTGTTTCATTTTTAGTAAATGTTTTATTGCTTTTTGCGGTTTTTTCGTTAGTACCATTGATGCGAGTTCAGCCATTTTACTTGAGTACACAAGATAAAGACCAACAAATTATTCGTGTGGTGCGTCCGCGTATTGCGGATTTGAATACACAAGTGTTGGGTGAATCCTTTATTCGTCAATATTTGTTGGCTCGTTTTACAGTTGGAACGAATATTCCGTCATTGGAAAATACGTGGGGGATTGATGGTCTTGTTTATCATGAAAGTGCGTCATCTGTATTTCAGGAGTTTTTGCAAACATCCAATGGGTTGATTGAGTTAGCAAAAAAAGATGGTTTCACACGAGGTGTGCGTATTTTGACGGTCGTTCAATTGTCAACCGAAAAAGATGGTAGTGAAATTTGGCAAGCCGAAATGGAATTTGGGGATATGAGACGAGGGGCGTCTGAGCCAAAATATACAAAATGGCGAGCTATATTGCATATTGCTTTTGATCCGGTTCAAGAAAATTTAGAGTGGTCTAATCGGCTGAAAAATCCGCTTGGATTTAAAGTCAGACGATTCGGATTGGAGGAATTGAAAGAGTAGAATACAAAGTATTTGAAATATTTTTTATTTTTTTGTGGACTTTAGAATAAAAAATGTTTTATGTTATAAATAACAAAATTTTGTTAACAAAGGAGAACGGGTATGTTAAATTTAAATAAGAAAAAAATGAGTTGGCTGGGTGCGGCCGGTTTTGTCATTTTGACAGCGGTCGGCGTGAATGCTCAACAAATGTTGCCAACAGATGTTGAAGCACAACAGCTCAGTGATGCGATGGCTCAAACCAGTGGTGAATTTGATGCTATGAATTTGGGGTATATTCATTCGCTTGGAATGCAACAAAAAGCGTGGAATGATCCGTTAATGCATTTGGGTGAAGGGCAAACAAAACCAGGGTATTCCCGTTATACATGGACACCGGAAGTGGTATTGCCTATTCGTTTGCGTGAAGGGATGATGACACTCATTAATTTGCCGCCTTGGGAATTAATTGAAAAAGTTCATATTGGTTCTCCGGAATCTTTTGGTGGTGAAATTGCTGCCCCAAATTCTTTGTTGGTATATGCAGACCCGTCATATATTGGTGTGGATTCCAATATGATTATTTTTGGCCGTTCCGGTAATCGTTATGTGTTCTATTTGCGTAGTGAAACATATAATACCGATAAAATCACGCATTCTGTTGTAGATGTGTTGGTCGGTCCGAAATATACGCCGGTTGCTGATGGAGGTCAGCTCGGAAATTTTAATGGTGCCACGACTATGGCTGCGACTAGTTATACACAACGCAGCGCTTTTGCACCTACTTGGTCCGGTCGTGGCAATTCTTTAACACCGGGTGGGGCTCAAAATCCGCAAATCGGATTGAATACAGCCTCAACAGCTCCTAAAAACTGGTTGCAAAATATTCCGGTTGATCCGGAAAAGTTCCGGTTTGATATGGAAATCTTTTTGCCGAATCCATCCGATATTGATATCGCACCGGATAAAGTATGGCGAGATGATATTTTTACGTATATTGATTTAGGGCCCAAAGCTTTAACAATGACACAACGTCCGGTTGTCAGCTTGATTGTTCAAGATTCTGAAGTGCCTGTTGGTTTCCGTACCCGTGGACCGAATAGTCGCTTAATTGTTGTTGAAGCTGTTGGTGATTTGGTCTTGCGTAATGGTAAAAAAATCATTTGTTTGAAATTACGTCGTGATCCAGCCTCTGGTTTAGAATATACGGATTATAGTGGTGATCAAGCACGTACATGGTATGCGCCGTCTGTACCGGGACCAGATGGTCGTCCGAATACAACAACGGCCGCCGGTATGGATTTGTCCAGTGATTCTAAACAAGCTGCTTTGTCTATGGATGGTAAAACGGTATTGCGTCAATCTGATTTAGATCAAATTTTGGCAGCGGCTGGTCAAAGTAATGTATCCATCAATCAAACATCGGCACAAAATACAAATGTAAATACGGCTTATCATTCTGTTGCCGGAGAAACACAAGGTATTATGCAACCGATTCCGGCAGATGTGCGCAATTCTGCAGCTGCCTCTTCCGGTATTGTCGGGGTTATGCAACAAGTGCAGGGTACAGCGAATGGTGGTGCCGGTACTTCTAACGGCGGCACGAACGGTGCCGGTGGTATGTATGGTACAGGCAGTGTTGTCGGTCAAGGATTGATGGGGGCAACGGAAAGTATTTCAGTGGAATTGGGTTCTCATGCGGATATTGCTACGTTGGAAACAATGTGGGAAGGTTTAGTATCTCAAAACGAAGATGTATTAAAGGGATACGAGCCGTATTATTCCGTTGATACAACGGCAGACGGAGATGTCAAAGAATTGTTCCGTTTGCGTGTTGGACCGATGAAGAATGTGCAAGCCGGTGATAATTTATGTCGTAAATTAGGCCGTCGTGGGCATTCATGTACTGTTATTCGCGTTCAATAAAGGATTAGTAAAACATTAAAAAAGTGAGAGTGTTATGGCAGAAAATCGCAGTTTAAGCTCGTCAGAACAATATATCAAAAAATCAAATCGCAGACTGTTATTTATCGGTTTGGGATTATTGCTGGCTTTTTTGATTGCTTTAGCGCTTATTCCGTCTAAGCAAACGAAAAGACAACAAGAGGAAATTTCTATTACAGGTGTTTCCGATGTGTTTGGAGAAAAATCCGGCATGGAGGCTAAAGGAGTACTGCCATATGGTGATAATGTTAAATTAGTTCCTAATCCTGATAAGGTTGAAATGAACAATGTGGTCTTAGGGTCTAAGGCTGAGGCATTAATTGTTTTAACGGCTAAAAATGCCCCGATTTTGTTCAGAGGATGGGATTTGGCTGAAACACAACAAGATGGTTTTTCCATTGAAACAACCTGTGTTCCGAATAAATCTCTAGCCATTGATGAATCATGTAATGTTAAAGTATTGTGGAATCCGGTTGAACTGCGACGGATTTCTAATATCTTAAACATTAAATGGCGTGTTAACAGAACGGAAATTTATCGTGAAGAAACACTGTCTATTCCTTTATCGGCTCAATCTACGGATTCTAAGGATTGTGTGATTTGTGAAACGGCTGCGGCCGAGGCCGAAAAGAAACCGCGTCAAGCCATGTTGTTGAATGGGCAGTTGGCCGACATTGATGAAGATGGTTATATCACGTTAGGGGATAAAAGATATCAAGTCACGGAAAATGGTGTTATTATTGATGAAAACGGAAAGATCATTGGTGTGGCAGAGCCGGAACGCATTCCGCTTGATTTAACCCATAAAATAATCGGTACCATTTCCAATAAAACAAATGTTATTAATGCCAATGGAGAAACTGTTGGTAGAATACTTGGGGACGGAACGATTGTTTCTCCATCTGATTTACAGGTAATTGGTGCTGCCGTTCCTGTTTTGTCCGTTATGGATGAACAAGGCGTGGTTGTCGGTAAACTATTGAAAGACGGTACGGTTGTTGATGGTCAAAATGCCGTTATCGGACGTCCGTTAGTAGATGGTACGGTTGCCGATTTACAAGGGAATATCATTGGTACACTCCGTCCTTGGGGATTGGTCATAGATTTTAATTCTGTAGTGATTGGTGCTGTTTTACCTGATGGAAATGTGTTGGGTAATGGGGGTAGTAATATTGCCCATATTTCTCCGACTGGGTTGGCTGTTGATGCAACTGGGGAGTTAATCGGTGGTGTTGTTC
>JAFXFY010000052.1 GCA_017513365.1 Alphaproteobacteria bacterium
CCGTTGATGAAAAATTGCATACGACGTTGGAAAAAAGATTGGGCGAATCGTTTTCTTTGGTTTCCGAACGGTTAGAAAAAGTACATCAAGGATTGGGGGAAATGCAAACGCTGGCCTCGGATGTCGGTGGGTTAAAACGGGTTCTGACCAATGTTAAAACACGTGGTACTTGGGGCGAAGTACAACTGGGTAATTTGTTGGAACAAATGCTGAGTGCCGAACAATATGTCAAAAATGCTCACATTAAGGAAAACTCGTCCGAAGTGGTGGAATATGCCGTTAAATTACCCGATGGTGATGTATTAATTCCGATTGATTCTAAATTTCCTGTGGAATGTTATGAACGGTTATGCGAAGCCAGCGAAAAAGCGGATATTATCGCCATAGAAAGCGCCTCAAATGAATTAGAACGTGCCATAAAAACACAGGCAAAATTAATCTCGGATAAATATATTTTGCCACCGAAAACTACCAATTTTGCTATTATGTTTTTACCGACCGAAGGACTGTATGCCGAGGTAATGAAACGCGTTGGATTGGCCGGTGAAATCCAAAACAAATTGCGTGTATCCATTACGGGCCCCAGCACATTAGGCGCCTTTTTAAATTCCCTGCAAATGGGTTTTAAAACACTGGCCATTCAAAAACGCTCATCGGAAGTATGGCAAGTCCTCAGTGAAGCCAAAGGAGAATTTGAAAAATACGGCACTTGGGTGGAAAGCGTTAAGCAAAAACTGGAACAAGCCGGTAAAATTTTGGATAACGCCGAAACCAGAACACGTGCCGTCAACCGCAAATTACGCAGCGTAGAAAGCAATATCAATTTAGAAACCGCCCTGGCAGACGACGCCACCAAAGCGATTGGGTACGAGGGATAAGTTTATCGGCAAAGAGCATAAGCAATATCTAATTCTTTAGCTTGCCACGGTACATCGGAATTCATGATGTATGCCATATTACAATGTTGAGAATCCTTACTGCTCGTCCAATACTCACCGGGTAAATCTTTAATTTGTGGTAATTTTCTCCATTCAGCTATTGTTGGGATTATCTTATCCAGTGCCTCACATGCTGCCATCGCATTTTGCCAATACATATATTGATTGGATTTGTACCAAAGTTCAGTTGTACCATCAGATAATTTTACCGGATAATAAGAAAAATCAAGCGGTGCACATTTATATCCTTCTTTTTCGGAAGCACATACTCCGGGCTTAGGTGAACAGTAATAACCGTCCGGACAATCAGAATGTTCAGAACATGAATTTTCAAGTGGTGTACACACGCCACTCAAACAAATACCATTGCCTCCATCACACGCCTCTCCATTATTTTTTCTGGGGGTACACACTCCAGAGCCGCCATGACAGGCCATACACTCACCACAGGGTGTATCATCACCAGGCGTACATTTTATATGTTCATTTTTCCATTTTTTTACACACTTAATGCCACTCATACAATATTCATCGTCTGCACACGCAGGGTCGCAAGACACTTCTACCCCACTGCCGACATAAAATTTCATTTCGTTATTATCGCCACATAATGTGTTAATATCTGCCATTCTGTCAGCCGTTACATCTATGCGTTCCACTTTGGTTATCATTTCATCATAAATGATTTCGCACGCCCCTTGTGGGATACCGGATACGCCCACATAAACTCGGGTATCATCTTCGGCCCACCCATAATTATCACCAATCATATACCCCAAAGGTGTTTTATCGGCAAATTCATTTAAGTTTAAATCCATATCTCGTTCGCTTTGAGTTTGAAGTGTCATTAAACGCATATTGATTTCGTTAATGGTTTCATTGGCTCGGTATTTATTGATAGCGTAATTATAGCCGGCAATGCCGCCGATAGACAATACACCAACAATCGCCAGTATTCCCAACATTTCCACCATAGAGCGACCAAATTCGTAGTTTTGTTTCACGTTTTAATCTCCATATTTTACATTAACGAAAAAACCACCTAACAAAAATTAAGTGGTTGGAAGTTCGAAACTACTGAGATTAAATAGTATGATATATTCACCCATAGGCTATTTTACCATCTTCCAACCGCTGTTGGAAGCATTTAACGCCCTGAGAAACAGGACCAATCTCAAGAGGTTTCGACACCTCGGGGCAAAACACTTGCCTTAAGTTCAAATTATCAAAGATTATTCATAATTGCAAGTAAAAAATACATAAAAAAACCCACCGATTTTGGTGGGCGTTTTTCAGTGTATCTTCAAATTAGATTTTTTTGAAAA
>JAFXFY010000053.1 GCA_017513365.1 Alphaproteobacteria bacterium
TCTATGTACGGTATGTTTGCCGAATCAGATTTGTTTATGAAATTATTGATTTTGGGATTGTTATTTGACTCCTTTTGGTGTTGGGCTATTATCTATGACAAAGTTAGATTACTGCGTCGTATTCGCACTGGTATGAAAGCTTTTGAAGAAAAATTTTGGTCTGGTGGGTCTTTGGAAACATTATATAATGCGTATGTTAAAAATCCGATTGATCCGTTATCGGCTATTTTTGTGGCAGCGATGACAGAACTCAAACGCAGTTTAACGGACAAGAAAAAAGCAGCTGGCTCTATCAATTTGGAAGAACGCATTGAAAAAGTTATGCAAATTACCATTGATAAACATGCCGATAAAATGGAAACAAAAATGGTGTTTTTAGCCTCTACCGGTTCTGTTGCACCATTGTTGGGATTATTTGGTACGGTTTGGGGCATTATGGACAGTTTTAACGCCATCGGAGCCACTCAAAGCACCAATATTGCCGCCGTTGCCCCAGGGGTAGCAGAGGCCTTATTTACCACAGCCGTTGGGTTAATTGCCGCCATTCCGGCCTTAATTGCCCATAATAAACTCAGCAACGATATTGACCGTATTGTCAAGAAAATGGAAACATTTTCGGATGAACTTGGCGCCATTATTTCTCGCCAAGTTGAACAAATGGAGAAATAACAATGGCTCGTAGTTCTCGCAGACGTGAACGTATTAAAAGTGAAATCAACTTAACGCCTTTGATTGATGTAATGATGTCATTACTTGCCATTTTTATGATTACGGCGCCGATGTTAACCAGCGGGATTCCACTCACCTTACCCAAAGGGGATGGGAAAAATATTGAAGGCGACCAAAAAACATTGGATATCAGTATTGCGTCCAACGATAAAATCTATGTTGGCACAAACGAAATCCAAATGAAATCTTTGGTGAAAAAAGTAAGTGCTATTGTGGCTGAAAATCCGCAAATCGGCATAGTGATTAGTGGAGATACAAAATCATCTTACGGTCGTGTCATTGAGGTTATGGCATTACTCAGAACAGCCGGCTTTACGCAAGTGGGCCTCAAAACAGATGCCAAAATTATGCATAATGTGGAGTAATCAGTGCAACTCGGGTCGTATGTTTTTTCCGCCGTCTTACACAGTGTTATCATAGCGTTTTTGCTGTGGGATTGGTCTTTTACACTCAAGGAGTATGAAAAATCATCCGTACCGGTTATTATGATTGATTTGAAAAAAGTACAAATCGGTGAACTGACAAATTTACCGCAAAAGGTAAAAAAACAAACACCGAAAAAACAAGAGGCTAAGGCCCCACCCAAAAAGACGGCAAAACAAAAAACAACCGTCAAAAAAACAACCCCAAAACCTCAAGCAAAGCCCGAACCTGTTAAACCAAAAGAACAGCCTAAACCCAAAGACTCGGTTAAGGCGGTAGAGCCCCCTAAAAAACAAGAAAAACCGGTTAAAAAAGAGGTTAAAAAGGAGCCTCCTAGAGCGGAACCAAAACCGACTGTCAAATCCGAACCGGTAAAAGAACAACCTAAAAAGAAAAAATCAGATGGGTTAAAAAGTTTATTGGCATCCGTTGAAGATATTAAAAAGAATGCCAGACCATCTACCAGTGTTCAAGACACGCCACAAACCGGACAAGAAGTTCAAGAAGGCATTGAAGGTGGCACGGAAGGCAGTTTAATGCAACCATTAACCATTTCCGAAAAGGATTTAATTGCCAACAAATTACGCAGTTGTTGGAATGTGGATGCAGGACTGAGCGGTATTGAAAATATGATTGTTGAAATTCGTGCTTATGTCAATCGGGACGGCAGTATTCGGGATGTTAAAATTTTAAATATGCGGTCTGATGAGGCGTTCCGTTCGGTTGCAGAAAGTGCCAGACGTGCTATATATATTTGTGCGGACTTAAAAGAAGAATCCCCCTTTAAAATGTTAGCCGATAAACGAGGCGACAGTTATCAAAGTTGGAAAGAAATTTTTGTGCGGTTTAACCCACTTGACGGAGGTGTTTATTAATGAAAAAAATAGGGATATTTATCTGTATCTTGTTCATGACATTAACGGCAAAAGCCGAACTTAAAATTGATGTCAGCGGGGCTCAAAGTGAACCGACACCGATTGCCTTACCTACCTTTTCGGGAAATACCTCACAAGCGGCCGATATCGCTCAAAATATGGTACAAGTTATTACCGCCGATTTAGAAAATTCCGGTTTGTTTCGCATCATTGATGAAGACGCCTATATCCAAACAATGCATAATGCCGATACCATGCCGAAATTTGCCGATTGGCAAGCCATTAAAGCCCACGGATTAGTTCACGGTGATATTAAAGATGATGGGCAAAACTTAACTGTTTCCTTTCGGTTATGGGATGTTTATGCGATGAGTCAAATGGAGGCAAAATCTCTGACAACCAATACAAAATCATGGCGAAAAATGGCCCATATTATTGCCGATGCTATTTATGAACGGATGACGGGGGAAACAGGATATTTTGATTCGGCTGTTGTATTCGTATCCGAAACCGGTCCACAAAAAAAACGCATTAAACGCTTGGCTGTTATGGATCAAGATGGTGAAAATGTGCGATTTTTAAGTGATGGAAAGGATACGGTTTTAACACCTCGTTTTTCGCCCAAAATGAATAAAATCACATACCTATCCTATAAAACCGGTGAAGCAAAAGTGTATATCATGGATATTGACACTGGTAAATCCGAACTGGTTGGGGCGTTTAAAGGGATGACTTTTGCCCCCAGATTTTCTCCGGATGGGAAAAAACTCGTTATGAGTATGGCTGAACGAGGAAATACAGATATTTATGTGTATGATTTGGAAAATAAAATACGGACTCGCTTAACAAACCACCCATCTATTGATACCTCCCCTAGCTTTTCGCCAGATGGGAAACAAATTGCCTTTAACTCTGACCGTAGCGGCAAACGCCAAATTTATGTGATGAATTCAGACGGAACAGATGTTAAACGTATCAGCTTTGGTGATGGGTCTTACGCTACTCCTGTTTGGTCTCCTAGAGGAGATTATATTGCCTATACGCAAATTAAATCCGGATTATTTCATATCGGCATCATGAAAACAGATGGTTCCAGAGAACGGCTAATTGCTAACGGGTGGTTGATTGAAGCGCCGACTTGGGCCCCAAATGGACGAGTTTTGATGTTCTACCGAAAATCTCCATCAGATTCATGGGGCAATAATGGTCGCAGTAAATTGTATAGTATAGATATCACAGGCCATAACGAACGGTTGATTGAGACTCCAAAAGATGCCTCAGATCCCGCTTGGTCCCCATTATTACACTAGAAAAAAAATCCCCTATTTGGTTAGGGGATTTTTTCATTTAATCAACTCGGCCATGACCTGAATTATTCTGCACCTGATGATGAACAACACGTAATACACGTTCGCAATAACTGTTATAAACAAAGGGACGTTTAACTGGCATATTTTTTATCACCTGAATAGCCGTAATTAAAAAAGCTTTCATTTCTGTATTGGCAAACTGCCACAGAGTTGCTCCAGATTTAGATTTTAACGATATATCGGCTCCATTTGCCAACAAATGTAAAATCATTTTTTTATTTCTGGCAGAAACAGCAATCATCAAAGGACTGAGCCCCGATTTATTTTGAACATTAATTGTTTTAGGCGTAATTAATGTTGCCGCCTGTTCATTTTCTTTTTCATAAATTAAGTTAAGCAAATTATCTACTGTATAGTCCATTTTTACCTCATTTATTTTAAATTTTCAGTATAATATCACATTTTAAATATTTTGTCAATAGTTTTTACATTTGTTTTCGGATAAAAAATGCAGTTAAGGCGAGGAATAAGCGTTTTTAAAGAGCGATGTGTACGAAATAGTATACGAGCGAATTAAAAAGCGATTAAATATGATTTGGGATAAAAAAGGTAGTTAAGGCGGGAGATAAGTGTTTTTTAAAGAGCGACGTGTACAAAATGGTACACGAGCGAATTAAAAAGCGATTAAATATGATTTGGGATAAAAAATGCAGTTAAGGCGATGGATGGTATATTTTTTTCAGATGTAGCGTACAAAACGTACGTAAATCTGAAAAAAGTGTATCAGACAGCCCTTAAATGCATTTTTTTGTTGATTTTAGAAAAAAAAGAGTTTTAAATACATAATATAACTTGCAAGGAGAAAAAACATGAAAACAAAAAATATCTTAGGAATTTTAGCCATTTGTTTAGGATTAAGCGATTGTTATTACTATAATCCCGATGAAAGAGGGGCTGAACGAGCAGAAAAACTTGCTATGAAACGGGCCTATGAAGGGTGTGTTTATACAGATGATCATGCCGCCTATAGAAATTGTTTGTTGACAACGGCCGCTCAAAATTCTCCAAAAACATTTACTGTAGCTGAAGATTCAAACGGCAGACCTCTTGCCATTATTAAAAGCGACACCCCTTGCGATGGGACATGCAATGGTACTCAGGCCGTTTTAAAAACCGATGTCAAAACAACGGTAACTGAAGAACCAGCAAAAGTAATAAAAACAGAAATCGTTGAAGTTCCGGTTGTCCATGATGAACCATTAGATATAACAGTGGAAAAAACGCCTCAAGCCATTGATATTACAGTGGAAGAACCTAAAGAAAAAACATGGTGGGATAATTATCAAGAAAACAAACCACAAGAGGCTCCGACCGAAGTAAAATGTCCGTGCGAAGATCCGAATGATCCATGCCCACAATGTGTGGAAAAATAATTTTTCAAAAACGCCTTGCTTTGTCTGGGCGTTTTTTATTAAAGAAAAACGAATATGACAAAAAACAATTTACACAATCAAACATTATTGTACCAACTGATTTTTTTACATAGTCAGACGCATAATAAATTATTTTTGGATATGGCGCAGACAGCTTTAAAAGATGGTGCCGATATTAATCAAGCCAATGAGGATGGAGAAACACCTTTACATTTGGCAACACGTTTGGAAAATAAAGATGCTTTTCGTTTTTTAATTAAAAATGGAGCCAATCGTTTTGCCAGAACAAAAAATGGGGAAACAATCGCCGATTTATGTTATCAGCAAACAATTAATCAAATGGCCAAAGCAACAAAATTAGCGTACCGCCCAATATCATCTCCTCAAAAATTATACTCTTATGAGCGTTGATAACTTACGGAATAAATTATTATCCATGCCACTATTTTACTTGACTAAGATATAAAAGTATGTTTTTTTAATAGACAGAGAGAAAGAGTCTCTTTCTGCCCACCTTATCAGTGGGATTTTTGGAACACTAACAAAAAAAAGGAAAAAAAATGTTAAAAAAATTATTTGCCATTATTTGCACAGTTTCTTTATTGGGTGCTTGTGCGTCTAAACAACAAGGTGCCGATTTATACGGTAACGCAAGCGGTGGTTGGAAAGATGATGTCAATATCGCCGATTTACAACCGACTTCAACAACAGAAGAATTTGCCGAAGAAGTCAACGCCGTTGTTTATTTTGCTTTCAACAGCTCTGCTTTAAGTGATGAAGCCAAAGACTATTTAACGGAACAA
>JAFXFY010000054.1 GCA_017513365.1 Alphaproteobacteria bacterium
GAGGCTTGGTCATGTTCTTTCTTTAACGCTTCTCGTTCAATTTTCATTTGAATGAGACGGCGGTCAATTTCATCTAAATGTTCGGGCTTTGAGTCAATAGCCATACGTAATTTGCTGGCCGCTTCATCTACCAAGTCAATGGCTTTGTCGGGCAAAAATCTGTCTGTAATGTACCGGTTAGACATTACCGCCGCCGATACCAAAGCCGCATCGGCAATACGCACACCGTGATGTAATTCGTATTTTTCCTTAATACCTCGCAAAATGGAGATGGTTTCCTCTACCGTTGGTTCGCCCACATAAACCGGTTGAAAACGACGGGCAAAGGCTTGGTCTTTTTCAATGTATTTTTGATACTCTTTTAAGGTCGTTGCCCCGATACATCTGAGTTCTCCTCTGGCCAAAGCCGGCTTTAACAGATTGGATGCATCCATAGACCCACTGGTCGCACCGGCGCCTACCACAGTATGCATTTCATCAATAAACAAAATGATTTGTCCCCCGGCGGCTTCAACTTCTTGCAAGACAGCCTTTAACCGTTCTTCAAATTCACCACGATATTTTGCTCCGGCAATCAAAGCCCCCATATCCAATGCCATTAAGCGCTTTCTGGCCAAACTTTCTGGTACATCACCATTGACGATACGCAGTGCTAATCCTTCCACAATGGCGGTTTTACCAACCCCGGGTTCGCCGATTAAAATTGGGTTGTTTTTGGTGCGTCTGGATAACACTTGAACGGCATGGCGAATTTCTTCATCTCGCCCGATAACCGGATCAAGTTTGCCGTGTTTAGCCCGTTCTGTGTAATCTGTCGCATATTTTTTAAGGGCATCAAAATTATCTTCGGCCGTCGCAGACTGAGCCGTTCTGCCCCCACGCATTTCGTTAATAACCTCATTGAGTTTCTTTGCATCAATGCCATAAGATTTATGCATAACCAATGCTTGCAACAATCGTTCCACTGTTACATAAGAATCACCGGCTTTTGTGGCCAAAGTTTCGGCGCTGTCCAATACCTTCATAAAGGCTTGATTAGCCGATACCTGAACGGATGAACCATGAACTTTGGGCAGTTTTTCCACATCTTCAGCAACTTGATGACGAATTTGTGTGACATCAGAGCCAGCTTGAGCCAATAAAGAAGTTGCCATCCCTTCTTTGTCATCTAGTAAGACCTTAAAGAGATGCTCTGGTGTTAAAAATTGGTTGGATTCCCGTACGGCTAAATTTTGAGCCGATTGAATAAAGCCTTGGGAACGATCTGTTAATTTATCTTGTTGCATATGTGCCTCCTACATAAAATTTATAAAATACATAGGTATGCATGACCGATTTTTCAAGAGGAAAAACGCAATATTTCTTGAAACAAAAAAGTATGTGTGTTATATTAATAAAAATTTATCAGGAGGATACAATGAAACAAGTTAGAATTTTAATTGCAATGATAGTGTTAATAGGGGTCGGAGGAGGGGCCTATATGGTGTCAGACTGGGCAAAAGATGTGCCTCATATTGTTGTGCCAGAGGTGTCTGCCGCTCCTTTGACTGAGCAAAGCCAGTCCTCAGAATTAGGTCATTGTCCGTTTTTGGTTGATGGAATTTGTTATACATGCGAATCACCTGAGGCTTTTGCCATTGAAACGCAAGAGGAATGTTCCAAATGTCCTAACCGGACAGCA
>JAFXFY010000055.1 GCA_017513365.1 Alphaproteobacteria bacterium
GGTAAGGTTCAAATCTATACTTCTTTGGAACATATTACGCCAGAACAAAAAAATATGTTAGATCTATTGGATATCGGTGATATTATTGGTGTTGAAGGATGTGTGCGTCGTACAAAACGTGGTCAATTGTCCGTAACGGCTAATACATTTACGATGTTGGCAAAATCTTTGTTGCCGTTGCCCGAAAAATATCATGGTTTAACGGATATGGATACAAAATATCGTCACAGAGAATTGGATATGATTGTAAATCCGGAAACAATTCAAACATTGATTAAACGTAGTAAAATTTTTGAATCCGTTCGTCAATTGTTGCTCAGTAAAGGGTGTTATGAAGTTGAAACGCCGGTGTTGCAAGCCATTAAAGGTGGGGCAGCCGCAAAACCCTTTATTACACATCATAATACATTAGATATGGATTTATTCTTGCGTGTGGCACCTGAATTATTCTTAAAACGATTGGTTGTGGGTGATATGCACGGCGTGTTTGAGTTCGCTCGGAATTTCAGAAACGAAGGAATGGATACGACTCATAATCCTGAATTCACGGGAATGGAAGTGTATATCGCTTATAAAGATTATAACGATATGGCGGATTTGTTTGAAGAAATCGTTCGTAAGGCTTGTATGGATGTCAATGGGACGTTGCAAATTGAATTTGATGGTAATCAATATGATTTATCAAAGCCGTTTGCTCGTGTGACGATGAATGATTTGATTAAAAAATATACAGGCGTGGATTTTCTGGCAATACAAACAGATGCCGAGGCTCGTGATGTTTGCGATAAATTAGATGTCCATGTGGAAGATAATGCCGATTGGGGGCATTGTATGGCGGCTGTATTTGAAGAAAAATGTGAATCGCATTTGATGCAACCGACCATTGTGATGGATCATCCGAAATCGTTAAATCCGTTGTGCAAAACACATCGTACGGATCCACGTTTGGTGGAACAATTTGAACCATACATTGTTGGCAAAGAAATGGGGAACGCCTATACAGAATTGACAAATCCTTTAGACCAATACGAACGTTTTGAAGAACAAGTACGGGCCAGAGAAGCCGGTGATGATGAAGCCGATATGATGGACGAAGATTTTGTTCAAGCGTTGGAAAGAGGATTGCCTCCGACAGGTGGTATGGGTATCGGTATGGATCGTTTGGTCATGTTCTTGACCAATAATACATCTATCCGAGATGTGTTGGCTTTCCCGACGATGCGTAAAAAATAGAGGTTTTTGATGACTTGGCGTGTTGACAATCCATCGCAAAACTATAATCCCGATTTTATGAAACGGGCGGTGGAGTTGTCAGCACTTAGTTTGGATGCATCTTCGGGGCGTGGGCCGTTTGGAGCAGTGATTTCATATAATGGTAAGATTGTTGCGGAAGCCACAAACGAAGTGGTGAAAAATAATGATCCGACTTGCCATGGGGAAATTAACTGTATTCGTAAGGCTTGTGAAAAATTAGGGACATATGATTTATCGGGGGCGGTGTTGTATACCTCAAGCGAACCTTGTCCGATGTGTTTGTCTGCCTGTGTTTGGGCGGGGATTTCTAAAGTATATTATGCCAATACGGCTCAGCAAGCGGGAAATATCGGATTTAAAGATGATCATATTTATGAATGGATAAAAGGGAATCAAAACGTACTCAATTTAACATTGGAACATCATCCGGATGCACAGGCGGAAGAGGTGTTTAAACTCTATCAAGAAAAAGGAATAATTTATTAAAGGAGAAAATATCATGACAGAAGAAAAAAAACAATTATTTCATGATTTAATGACATTGGATAAAGTTGTCTTTGTCCCGAAATATGCAGCAAAATTGAAAAAATATGTGAAATCTGTTTATTTGATTTTATTGATGTTTTTGGCATTATTTGCTTTTGTCGGTTTGGTTAACTTATTAATGGCCAAAATATCCGTGGCTTTAATCCAATTCGTTTTTGTCTTTGTTGGTTTTATGGTCGTGCGGATGTTCTGTGAGTTTTTAATGACCTATGAAAAATAGGTTGTTATGAGGTGTTCTCGTAGCTCAGCAGGATAGAGCACAGGATTCCTAATCCTGGGGCCGTGGGTTCGACTCCCGCCGAGAACGCCACTTTTTTTAGGGGATATGATGACAATGTTTGCCCTTCATGCAACCAGTGTTTTTTTTAATGAGCAGGGCATTTTAATTATTGGTGCCTCTGGTGTTGGTAAGTCGTCTTTGGCATTAGAATTGATTGAGCAAGGGGCTGTATTGATTGCGGATGATATCACATTCCTTACTGAAAAAGAGGGAAAATTGTATGCCTCTTGCACCGAAAAATGGCAAGGCAGTATAGAGGCTCGTGGCCTTGGTATTATTCAAAAAATGCCTTTTAAACAATCGGCTAAAATTGATTATGTTATTGAATTGGTTGATGAAAAAATAGAACGGTTGCCAACTGGTATAGATGAAAAAATCTATTGTGGTGTAAGAGTCCCCGTTTTTAGAATGAATAAAGATGAAAAAAAATTGCCGACTTTGGTAAAAATTGCTGGAAAAATTATTTCAAAAGAGGTATCTTTATTACCGCTTGAGTTAAAATAAAGAAAAATAGGTGAAAAAATGTTAGGAATAGTTTTGGTTTCACACGGAAATTTGGCAAAAGAAATGTTGAAAGTGGCCGAACATGTTGTTGGTCCTCAAACCGGTATAGAATGTGTCAGTATTTTTACCGAAGATGATGTGGAACAAAAACGCCATGAAATTTTGGAACGGACTTCGGCCGTGGATACCGGTGATGGTGTCGTTATTGTTACCGATATGTTTGGTGGAACGCCGTCAAATTTAGCACTGTCTATTATGGAAGAACGCAACATTGAAATTATATCCGGTATGAATTTGCCCATGTTGGTTAAGTTAATTCGTGAACGTTCGGAACCTATGAATGATGCCGCTACGGCCGCTCAAGAAGCGGGACGTCGCTATATAAATATTGCGTCACATTTATTGAAATTGGATTCTTAAATCATGGCTATTATCTCCCAAAGTGTTAAAATTCAAAATTTGAAAGGGTTGCACGCTCGGGCAACATCGGCTTTCGTAAAGGTTGCCGATTCGTTTGAAGCAGAAATCAGCGTTCAAAAAAAGGATTTAAAGGTAAACGGCAAATCCATTATGGGATTGTTAATGTTGGGGGCCCCTTTGGGTGAAACGATACTTATTTCGGCAGAAGGGCCGGATGCAGAGAACGCCGTTCAAGCATTGGTTGATTTAGTAAATAACAAATTTGGCGAAGATTAGAAATTAATTGACAAAAGATTAAATATGTGATATGCTAGCATTGATTCTAATCAATGTATGGAGTTTCCTGTGTCTGAAGTAGAAGTGTGTCTTGAAAATGCTAAATTGGCTTCATTAAGTTATTTAGAATTTGTACAAAATGAAGAAGGTTTTTGGAAACCAAAATTACGCATTTTATCCGAAGAAGTAATGACCATGTTGGATAAATATGATATTTTACATCATCAACACGATAAAATTTCGGGGCTGTCCTATACGATTTTTAAAAATAAACAAACTAAATTAGTAACGATAGGGATTAGTGGAACTGATCCAGATGAATTTTCTGATTTTTTAGGGTGCTTAGATATTGCTTTAGGAAAATTCTCGCTGGCACAAATGGTAGCCTTATATAATGATATTAATAAACATAGAACGCCAAAAAATAAAATTATTTTTAATTTAAATGAAAATTGTCAGCCATCTTTTGAATTTGCGGAAAAACATGGCATTTTATCACAAGAAAAATACTATGATGTAACGGGCCATTCTCAAGGAGGCCATTTGGCTCAGGCATTAGGGGTGTGTATTCCGAATGTTCGTCATGTTTATACGTATAATGCGCCACATATTCAATATGATAATCCCTTTTTGCTGAAAATGGCTCATCATCATCCCATAAATATTGATAAGACAACGACGAATATTGTTGCCAATAATGGCTTGTCGTTAATTTCAAAATATTGTACCGGTTGTGGTCCGGTTATTCCAATACATGGATATTCTCATCGTATAAAGTATGTAACGCAAACATTAGAAAGTTATGTCCAAATGGGATTAGAAACGGTTCAAGATATACAAGATTATTATCATAATAATACTTATTTTAAATTTATTAAAGATAAAAATAAATTGCACTCACAGTCCAATGGAATAAAATCTTTTATATTTAACAAAGGGTTAGACTTTTTGGATTGTGTGGCGGTGCAAGGTCGTAAACTGTGCCGTGAATAAAACTAAAAAAAAATAAAAAAAGTACTTGCATTTTATTTTAAAATAGGGTAAAAGATTTCTACATCGCATTTAGGGTGTGTAGCTCAGGTGGTTAGAGCGTTACGTTGACATCGTAAAGGTCGCAAGTTCGAGTCTTGCCACTCCCACCATAAAAATCAAAGACTTAGGCGATATAGCCATAAGTCTTTTTTTAAATCTGTAACCATATTATTGCTGGAAGTTACCTTAGGCATCGTATAGGATATGAAAAAAAGATAATTTTCTTGACATTTTTTTGTTTTTGACGTATATATAAAAAATATATACAAAAAAAATAGGGAAAAATAATATGACTATAAAACACTTTTTGCTGACAACATTTGGTAACAGCGAATACATTTATTCCGGAAAATGAAGCATTCGCTGTTAAAAAGGCTCAAATGGATAGATCGATTGACAATCTGTCAATTACTCCAAATCGTAAGCAGGAATTCAAGGAGGTATTAAACTCTTTTGCCGAAACAACCAGAGGGCATGATATTATTGCTGGTGCTTTTTCCAATACAAGATTTTGTACCACATTATTTAGTCCAATATTTTTTCTTTCTTCTACAACCATAGTATCTCCTCCCTAACTATAAATAATTATATTCTGTTTTTAAAGCTTTTAGAACCAAATATAAAAA
>JAFXFY010000056.1 GCA_017513365.1 Alphaproteobacteria bacterium
ATTTAGGATTTTCTTTTCCGACGGAATGCCGTGGCAAATGATATGGTTAGCGGAAATACACGTTGCCTTAGGATACCCGTGATAGCCACGACAAGCAGAAATGCCCCCTTTAGAGATAATAAATTCTTCCATCATCTCATCTAACCTGCCGGTTGAAATCCCCGGTACGACAAACGGCGTGATGTAATCTAATGTTTCGGCAGCCAGCCGTCCGGCCCGACGCATGCCGTCAAATTCATCTAATGAATATAAGCTGATATTTTTTTTCATAACACGTATTATATATGAAACCTCCCAAAAATGCCAGTTCTTTTTTTTGACATTTTCATAAAATGTGCTATAGTGGATACAGGAGGGCATTTAGCCATGATGAATAAATTTCACCATTTTATTATTATTGCCGTTATTGTGATTGCTATTTTATACTATTGGTTGCAAAATTCACCACTGACGAATAATTAAAAGAAAAAGCAATGGCAACTATGAAAGCTCGACAAGTAAGTCGTTCATAATCTAAACTAACGCCCCTTGAAAAAGGGGCGTTTTTGTTAATCTAAAATCAATTTTTGGGCGGCGGTATGCATTAAATTGCGGACCTTTTCAAAGGCTTTTGCCTCAATTTGGCGGACTCGTTCGCGGGAAATACCGAAATGCGTTCCTAAATCTTCTAACGTCATCGGATTTTCGGATAAATAGCGATTACTCATAATAAATTGTTCACGTTCTGGCAAGTTTTCAATGTCCTCATTCAGCATTATTTTCTTTAATTGAAAATCTTGAGCATAGGCCAATGCTTCTTCGGCCGTTTCACTGTCATCTGCCAACATATCTTGATGATTTGTGGCGGAATCTCCGGATAATGTTGTATTCAAAGAAGAATCACCACTGAGGCGTTGTTCCATTTCCATGACGTCTCGTTTGGATACACCCAACATTTTTGAAATATGGGAGGCCGTTTCTTCATTTAAAGCCGTTTCGCCATATAATCCTAAGCGAGATTTAATTTTATGTAAGTTGTAAAATAATCTTTTTTGTGTGGCAACAGTACCGATTTTGACCAAAGACCAAGATTTTAAAATAAATTCGGATACGGCGGCTTTTATCCACCAAATGGCATACGTTGCCAAACGAAATCCTTTATCCGGATCAAATTTTTTAATGGCTTGCATTAAACCGATATTAGCCTCGGAAATTAAATCCGATAATGCCAATCCGTAATGCCGGAAAGAAATGGCTACTTTAGCAGCCAATCTTAAATGAGAGGTGGTTAATTGGTGGGCTGCATCAACATCACCATGTTCTTTGTACCGTTTAGCAAGCATATATTCTTGTTCCGGTTGCAACATGGGAAACTTGTTAATTTCCGATAAATATAAAGTTAATGAATTTTTTGAATAAAGCAGCGATAACGCATTGGTTGTCATTTTTATATCCTTTTCATAAAGCAATATCTTGACGGGGGAATCTTTCTGTTCAAGACAAGATTCTGATTAACCCATACTTTGTGATTAATCCTTTGCATCATACCAAAAGGAATAAAAAATGTCAAGAATAATTTTATTGATACGAAGGTATGTATTTTGATGTCTTTAAATGAATAAAAAAATCCCCTCATAAACGAGGGGGGAGAGGGAATGATAACTTATGTCTTATTCAAAATTATCGGGTAATGGTTTTGCAGATCCGAATTTTTTAGCATAAGAAACTAATTCTTTATCACCGCTTTTTGTGATATAACTGTTTCTTAAAACCGGATTTTGTTCAAGGTACCAATAAATATCGTGATCTTCACTGTCTTTGACAAAGGCATTAATTTCATGATTTAAAAAGGCTTGGAAAATTTCACCGTGTTGAGCATAACGAGCTGCCCACATAATCAAAGGAATTTCATCCGGTGTATCTTCATCAAAATCGGCTTCATATCCTTTAATGGATACAGGTGTATCGGTATCGGCCCCATGTGTTAATAAATACTGGATAACATCCGGATTGCCACGGAGCGTTGCCAATTGCAACAAAGTTCCGCCACAGGAATTAACAGCGTTAATGCGTTTTTTATCGGATCCTAATATCTCCATATCTTTAATGTATTCCGCATCTCTGACCAGTTGTTGGTCGGTGGTATATTTACATTTGGGATTAACGGCATAAACATGTGTTGACATTAAAATTAATGCTGTTGCCAAAAGTATTTTTTTTATCATTATTTTTCCTCCTTATTGTTTAAATCTTTGTAAACAGGCTTTGCCATATACGTTATCATGAGGTTCCAACCAACAGTTACCACCTTTAAAACCACGTCGATCGCACACATAATTATATTGATTGTATTTGTTGGCGTTATGATTGAAATATGATTGCTGAGTTGCATCATTCAAATTTCGGTTAGCGGAACAATACGCAATTTGACTTTCTGTAAAACTATTTTGTTCGGCAATGTAGATTGCGGCAGCTTCGTCAATATAGGACACCCAACCAGCATACTTTTTCAATAGATTACGAGTAGTTGTTGAATATTTAACTGTTTTTTGACCATCATTTTCGGCACAAAGAGCATAGAAATAACCATTCCCATAAGCAAAGTGATTATTACCACAACTGTTGGTTACCCGTAGCCCTTGACACTTAGTATTGGAACTAATCCAAAGATCTCCGCCAGCATTTAAATTGTATTCAGCGAATTGTCCTTGAATGTTGGGACACGAATAGCCTGAATCACCTTCATAGTCTTTGTTACATGCTTCTTGAATGGTAGCTAAGTGCATGCCATGAGCTTCACAAAAACTAAAAGCATCTAATTGGCTCATTGTATAGTTAGAAATATATAATCTTTCACGATTATAACGACCCGTTAGTTTTTTTAGTTGAGATTTATCTTTTTTGACACGGCATTGATAGGATGTGTTTTGAGTACAAGCACTACTGGAATAATTTGTTTGACAAACTTGCCCTGCCGGACAGTTGTTATCACATTTTCCGGTTTTTTCGTTATATACTTGACATTTATTTGTGCATTCACATGTTGTACCTTTGCGCACTTGACCTGTTTTACAAATACGATGACATACCCCTTTTATGTCTTCATACCCTGGTGCACAAGTACATTTTTGTTGTGTGGTATTCCAGTATGGATGGTCGGTTGGACAAGCCTCACAAACTTTTTTAGAGGCATTCCAAACTGGTGTTGTCGTTGGACAGACAGTGCATGCCTTTTTTGTGGTATCCCAGTAAGGAGTTTTTGTTGGACAAGCCTCACAAACTTTTTTGGTTGCATTCCAAACCGGTGTTTTTGTTGGGCAGGCCTCACAAACTTTTTTAGTTGCATTCCAAACCGGTGTTTTGGTTGGACAAGCTTCACACATCTTCTTTGTCGCATTCCAAACCGGTGCAGTTGTTGGGCAAGCTTCACAAATCTTTTTAGTTGCATTCCAAATGGGAGTTGTTGGTGGGCATGTATCACATGTCATTTGAGATTTGTTCCAAACAGGTGCGATATTTGGACAAGGTACACAGGTTGATGTTTCGGCATTCCAAACCGGTGTTGTATCCGGACAGACCTCGCAAACTTTCTTTGTTGCATTCCAAACTGGTGTTGCAGTTGGACAGGCTTCACAAACTTTCGTTGTGGCATTCCAATACGGTTTTGTTTTATTCGCTGTAGCACAGGCAACACATTTAGAGTTATTCCAGTAAGGAGTTGCATTTGGACAAGCTTCACAAACTTTTGTTGTGGTATTCCAATATGGTTTTGTCTTATTCACTGTAGCACAGGCAACACACTTAGAACCATTCCAAACCGGTGTTGTCGTTGGACAAGCTTCGCAGGCTTTCTTCACCATGTTCCAAACTGGTGTGCTGGTCGGACAGGCTTCGCACACTTTCTTTGTCGCATTCCAGATTGGTGTAGCAGTTGGGCAAGCTTCACAAATTTGTTTTTCTATATTACAAACCGGTGTGTCCCCTTTGCATCCTTCATCTTTTGTACAAACAACGCAATTTTTCCCATCCCAAACAGGTTTATCGGTAGGACAATGACAACTGACTTCTGTCGCAGATCGTATTTGGCCGCCCGGACAAGCAATACAGGCGCCACCAGAGCATGTTTCATTACCGGCACAGTTTAAATCCGCTTGGCAAACACAACGGCCATTTTCATAAACAGGTGTTTTTTTAGGGCACGCATTACATGTTAATCCATTCCAAACAGGTTTATCGGCAGGACAACAATTACAATCATTTTCTCCGGTCCAATCGGTGTTTTTACAGTCTTTTTTGTCCAAAGTACATTCACAAAAACCATCGGCATTTAATTCTTTATTTTCATTATCGCATACACAAAAATTACCTAATTCATGCGTGCTGATTGGACAGACACATTCGTTATCACGGCGTTCGTAAGTATCCGGACAACTAAAGCACATATTCGTATCTGTATTACAGTATGGAGTTCCTTTATTATCGGCACAATCTTTATCAGACAGACATTGAACACAATTATTATCGTCTGTTTGAATGGTATCTGTTGGGCAAGCGCATGTTGTTCCATTCCAAACAAATGGAGGTGTTTGGCATTCTATACATATATGAGAGCCTGTATGGCAAAAGGAGTTTCCTTTACAATCCTCATCGGTATTACAGAAATTTTCTCCCCCAATAATAATTTCTAATTTTTTAGCTTGAGATGGTGTCGCAATACATAACAATACTACGGATACCATAGCAATGATAAAATAATTTACTTTTTTCATATACGACATAGAAACCTCCGTTATTTTTTTATGGCATAACTATAGTATACACCTGTTTGAATGGGTAATCAAGCATTATTTTGAAATCGTTCCACGTACACCACGTGTGTTTGATTGAGAGGCCGGTGTATAAACAACGCCGGACGTATCAAAACGCATCACATTGGAATAAGCCGACTCAATGGCTTTATACGCATTTGTTGCTTCTGTTAAAACGGTCGTTTGTTCGTTTTGAGAAGCTGTCCCCAATCTCGTCTTTGCCGATTGCAGAATATTCAGATTTTGGGTTGCTTGGTCCGTTAATTTTGGAATAATAACAATGTGTGGGAGAGAACGTTGCAAATCAGACATTTTTCCACCCATTTGAATGGCGGCTTTTCCATTTTTGAAACGGTTTGGGTATAATCTACCGGCGCTTCGGCCGCCGCTTTTTTGGCTTCATTTATTTTAATGAGAGCTAATTTGGCTTGTTCGGCCAACATAGTGGTTTGTTCGGATGTTTTATTTTCCTTTAATGCCAACTGATTGACAATGCTTAGAGCATCTAAAGCATTTTGGATTAATGTTTTTGTTTTGTCATCAGATACATCTTGCAATTCTTTTGCCATTCGCGGAACGGCTGTTTGGGCTTGTTCTACCAACTTGTTTAAAGCCTCTATTTGCTTTTGCCGTTCTTGTTCTTGCTTTTGTTGTTCTTGTTGTTGTACCATCAGTTCAGCTTGTTGTTTTGCTTGTACTTGAGCATCTATAACTTGTTGAACTTGACCGGAAATAACATTGGATAAATCGGTATAATCTACATTGTATGTTTTTTTGGCCCGATTGGTATCTATTGTTAATATAATCGGTGGGTAATTATTTAAGCCATTAATTTGTATAGGAGCAGACATATTCAATGTGGACGTTGGTATATTCCATACGATTTGTGTCGGTGTGGCTATACCTGCCGGTGTTTTTAATGTCATGTCCATACAACGGGCAATTCCTTTTGAAATGGAAAATTCGCCGGATAGAGAGTCCACAGGTGTTTTACCCAATTTTGTTAATCTGTTCATTTGGGTATCAAAGTCTTTTTGAGACATATTTTTTGTCGTTGCAAAACGGACTAATGGTTCTACTTTTGCCAAATCTAATCCGATAAATTGACCATTTGCAAAGAGTATATGCCCGTTCCCGTTTAAATTATCTATCATATCCATAACAGATGAGCCGGTTGTATTAAATGTCCCCTTTAATCCCATAGTACCATCGCCGTATGAAAATTTATTGATAATCATAAAGTCAGGTCTAACGGTTAAGTCAGCTAGCTCAACATCGGCTTTGAGCGTGGGGGTATTGATATAAGATAATTGACCGGATGTATTGAATTTTGCGTTTGAATTTCCACGTTGGATACCGGAGAATTGAGATAATGTTAAAACTTTATCTTTTAATGTAAAGCCTAATTTCGCATCCATTAAATCCAATACCTTATAAGACAACCGACCAATGCTTAATTGAACGGCAATATCCCAATTATCCCATTTTGAAAAATCAAATGTTTTTTTGGAGAAAGTCCCATCTGTATTTGTCAGTGTCATTTGAGGAATTAATCGTTCTCCTTCTAATGCCGGAGAGGTGGCGTTGATAACTAATTTTTTTGTCCCGTTATCGGTATAGGTTAATGAACCGGCAATTTTTTGGATGCCAACGGATATATCGGCCCCCGTCAAAGATAAATCTTTTGACGTGCCGTTTAAAGTGCCTTGAGCCCGTAAAGCGCCATTCAATTTATCAACGGGTTTAGGGTCAATATTGATTAAGCTTAAAAATTTGTGAAAATTCGGGTGTGTTATATTGATATTAAAATCTTTAAAGTTTGTATTATTTTCTACAAATGCTATACTGCCGTTTAATTTTACGGAAGCATCATTTAATGTCAACATAACATTGCTTTTCCACATGTTGTCATCATTGGCAACAGAACCGGCAATTTTCGTTTCTGAAGCATTTTTAAACA
>JAFXFY010000057.1 GCA_017513365.1 Alphaproteobacteria bacterium
CAAAATTTTGCTTCGCCTCTGCAGACATTTGTTGTTCACGGGCAATATCGGACATTTGTTCAAAATAACATAAGCCCTTCAGATAATAAGCATAGGGTGCATTTTTATTGCCTGGGTGCAACTGAATAAATCTATCTAAAGCCAAAATTGCATCATCATATTGATTTTTCTTATAAAAAGAATAAGCCGTCATAATTTGTGCACGTGGTGCCCATACCGAATACGGATGTTGACGTTCCACTTCATCAAAGTATTTTGCCGCCCCCTCATAATCTGTTTTTTCAAATAATTGATACGCTTTTTGATACAAATTTTCTGCCGTCATATCGGGTATAGTCGTATCGGCCGCACATGCCCCCAATAAAATACCGCATAAACAAACTATCGTTATTTTTTTCATAATACATTCCTCATCTTACTCATGAAAAATATATTAACGATATTTTTATCAAATTTCAACTGTTTTATTGACAGAACGATACATTAAAATTTTATATTAATCGCCCTATCCACTAAGTGAGGGATTTGGCGTTCAAAACCATCAAAAACACTTTGAGAAGAAATTTTTTGCGGACCGTTTTTTTCTAATTCATTTTTCAACGATGTTGCAAATATTTTCCACCCTTCATGAATCCGCCGCACAGTACGAGCATTCCTTAATTCCGGATGCAAGTTATAATATGCCCGAACAATTTCATAATATTCTTTTGTATGTCTTAAGTTTAAAAAAGATAGCGGATTTTTTTCTTGTTTTAACGCTTCTAAACACCCTGTGTAGTACTCTGTCCAATAACTCGGCGTATAAAAAATGGGTCTAATGTCAACGACTTTTTTCATCTCTTTCGGAGCAAAGCATAAGCCTGCGAACTGTCCACCAGACTGAGCCGCACATTCATCAAAAAAATATAAGAAAAATTGATCACACAAATTAAGGAGCGTATCATTTTTATTTTCAAATTGCCCCAGCATTCTTTTTTCCATTTGCTGATGAATGGCATGCAAACATTCATGTATTAGTATATTAACTTGAACATACACCGGATAGCACAACGTTTTGGGACAAATATTAACAATATTTTCCTCAGCAATAAAATTTCCCAAAATACCGATATCATTTCTGGTATTTTCAAAATCACATGAAATAAAGCGAGTGTCTGGTGATAACATATGAAAAACATGTTGCCCTATAAGCGTTTGAAGGGCACAATCTATCAGCTTTGACAAATGTTTTTTCCGATCATACCGTTGTTTGGGTAACGGTGTTAAATATCCTGTCGGTTCGGGATGTGAAAAAATATTCTTTTTTAAAAGAGCTATTTTCTTTTTTAAGGTATCTGTTTCGTTAAAAGGCCGATAAGCCAATATCGTTGTATTCCATTTAACGGTCATGATTCTCGTTCCTTTCCTCGGCTCATTTGCACACGCAAATGGCGTAAAAGTGGATAGTATCTATCAACCAATTGTTTCCCATTGGGTTCTATTTGATGGGTCAGCATATCGGCACGAATAGCGGTCATCATTTTTTTGGCTCCCAAGTGAACATAATGCACAAGTTTCGGCCATTTAAGTTCAGGATGCAAATCAAAATAAGCACGCCATAATTTATAATATGAGGGAGTATGCGTGGTTTTAGCCTGTCTCATCGGCCTGCGATAATCGGTCAATTGCACTAAAATATCACTATAGTGCCAATGCCAATACATTTTACTGGTCATAATCTCATCAACCGATATTTTATGAGGCTTCTGAATACATGCTTGTACCACTTGTGCGGCTTTGATATGAGCCGAGACCTCATCAAAAAAGCTTACACAAAACTCATCATACGGATTCAAATTATTGTATGTT
This sequence comes from Alphaproteobacteria bacterium, assembly GCA_017513365.1. Lineage (GTDB taxonomy): Bacteria > Pseudomonadota > Alphaproteobacteria > CAAHEQ01 > UBA3637 > UBA7488. The sequence goes on from JAFXFY010000057.1 coordinate 1,849, forward strand.
GTTTTTAATACATGACGTTTCAAATTATAATTAATAATGTGCGTCATTTCATGAACCAAAGAATTAACACATTCTCCTCGCATATCTTCGTGTAATTGGTTAGGATTTATAATAATACAATGTTCCGGCCCATAAGATTCGGCAAAATTATCTCCATCCCTTTTATCTCGCTTACTTAAAGAAAATATTTGAATCGTTTGAGGTGTCATTGTCAGTATTTGTCGCCCGACAGATGTTGACGCCATCCAATCAATCATATTGCATAAAATTTGGCGACGTTTCAAAGTGGTTTTATCAGAAACGGGCCTATAGCCACTGACACAACAAGAATCGGGCTGTACATTTTGCTTAATCCGATTAATATGGTCTTGTAATTCAACCGTCATCGGAACAAAAACATCTTCGGCGAATTCTTTGACAATAAACGATTTCATTGCTTCCTACCTTGTATGTTTTGTCTCTTTTCTTTGCATTTGATGACGGGCTTTTTTAACAACATGATGATTATAGGCTTGGTGTAAACGGTCAATGACAGCTAAATCACATAACGCCGGATATGTTTTAAAATAACCGCAAAAAACCTTTAAATCTTGAGTAGAAAATGTGGCGGATTGAGGTTTTAAAACCTCTTGTTTATGCCATCCAATAACCCGATTGGCAAATTCGTCCACATACTGATTATCCGTTAATCGTTCACACAAATCCATAACATAATCTAAGGAAGGTTGATTATCAATACTTTTTGTTTTTTTTACCTGTTTAAAGACACTATCTTCACTTAAATAAGCCGATAATTCATTCATCATATATTTCATAAACCTTAAACAAGGAGGCAACATATAGGCATTCAAGTTATTTTCCATTTCAACATTTTTAGCATGCGCACATTCATGGACTAATATTTTTAAAACTAAGGCCTGATTTTTAAAAACATCATCTGAGGCTTTTAAAAACACCGTCGGCCAAGACCGGTCAAAAAAACGTCCTGTTTGTTCCATTGGGGCTACCCCAAAATATGTTGAACTATAAAGATTGGATAATATATCTTTTCCCATCGGCGTTGATGCCATTGTATCCAACCCTTGCTGAATTTTTCGTAAAAACCGATGTTCTGTTGACCGACTGACCATATCATCCCACTCAATATCTTCAAATTCATCCCGATCTATTAATTCAGATGACAGAACATTCGCTTTTAACCGCTTTAATTTGGCATTAAAATCCACACAGGTCTGTGTTAAATTTTCAACCTCTTCCATCAAAGCCGGCTGACATACACTATTTAAAAATTTTTCAGACCACCGTTTCATAAAATGATACAATCCTTATAGCAAAAATTATTTTTGTCAAAGATTTTATCATAACATTCCAAAAAAATCAAGAAAAATTTGTTTAATGCGTACCATACCCCAACTGTTTCAACCGATGAGATACATCATACTGTGTTAATCCTCCTCTTTGACCAGCCGGATACATTACCAACTTTTGATAAATACCATTTATTTTGTTCAATACATTTTTCTGTTTGAGTTGCGGATACAACGTCATATAGTATAAAAAAAGACGTTTTAACGGTTTATCCAATGTATTATCCTCATCTAAAATAACAGATGTTTGATTCCCTAAATAATCAAATATACTTTGAGCAAACTCATGAAAATATCCACAGTGTTCCATTTTATCAATAATCTGCATGGCTGATACTTTGGGTGTATTTTGTTTAATGTATCCTGAAGTTTGTAATTCATTATAAACTTTTTCAGCCGATAATCTGGCTCCCAGCTCATCAAAGGTACTTTCAAAAAAGAATGCTTTTGGCGAAAAACCATACTGCCGATTTCGGCAAATAGAATCATGTCTGGCGTGTGTCATTTCATGAACAAGTGTTTTCAAATAGTCTTGATTTTTAAACCACAATGTCGGATGTCTTGAAGAAATGGATAACATTTTTTCCGATGCCGAAAAAAATCCTCTGTCCTCTTGTGTCATGGCATACATATATACATCCAACGGCATATGGGATAATAATTCACGGCCGGATGGTACCCCTGCAATTTGCACCAATGCCTGTTTCATTTGCCGTAAACGATCTTGTTCCAATGAGGCTTTTGTTTCTTTTTGAGGTAATCTGCCATACCCATACTCAAAAAAAATTGCAGTTAATTCCGATGAAGGGTGGATATTATTTTTTAATTGATGTAATCGTTTTTGGAAATGAGGCTCTGACAACTCACCATACATATGCTGTTGCGCCATAACACTAAATGCGTACTCCGAAACTTCTGATAAAAATGTATCTGCAAATTTTGCCATATAAATACCTCTGACATGTAGTATATCACATTTTTTAATTTTTTGCACGCAAAACGGATTGACTTGAAAAAAAATCACCTTTAATATTTAGAATATTACAATTTTATACAGGAGGAAAAAAATATGGCAGCAACAGGAAAAACAACACCGAAACAATATTGTCCCACCAAAAATAAAGAGGTTATTAAATGGGTCGTTCAGATGGCCGAATTAACGAAACCAGATACTATTTATTGGTGCGACGGAACCGAAGCAGAATACAAACAAATTTGCCAAGAATTGGTTGATAAAGGGACTTTTATCAAATTAAATCCGACAAAACGCCCAAACAGCTATTTAGCTCGTTCCAATCCAAAGGATGTGGCCAGAGTTGAAGCCAGAACATTTATCTGTTCAAAAAAACAAGCTGATGCCGGTCCGACCAATAACTGGGCTGACCCCAAAAAAATGAAACAAACTTTAAATGGGTTAATGAAGGGCTGTATGAAGGGTCGTACCATGTACGTTATTCCGTTTTCCATGGGACCTCTCGGGTCTAAAATTGCTCAAATCGGCGTAGAAATTACCGATTCGCCATACGTTGTTGCCAATATGCGGATTATGACACGTATGGGTAAAGAGGTATGGAAATATTTAGGAAATAAAAGCTTTGTAAAATGCTTTCACTCCGTTGGGGCGCCGCTTAAAAAAGGGGAAGAAGATGTCGCATGGCCTTGTAATCCCGAAAATACATACATTACCCACTTCCCAGAAACACGTGAAATTATTTCCTACGGGTCCGGATACGGCGGTAATGCTTTGCTCGGTAAAAAATGTTTAGCCCTCAGAATTGCCTCTACAATGGCTCGTGATGAAGGGTGGCTTGCTGAACACATGCTCATCGTCGGCTTACAAAAGGGCCGAGAAAAAACATATGTGTGTGGGGCATTCCCATCCGCTTGTGGTAAAACCAATTTGGCAATGTTGATTCCGCCTCGTGAAATGTTAGGGTGGAAAGTATCCACAATCGGAGATGACATTGCTTGGTTAAAACCGGGGAAAGATGGTCGTTTGTATGCAATTAACCCCGAGGCTGGTTTCTTTGGTGTAGCTCCTGGCACCTCCATGAAAACGAATAAAAATGCGATGATGTCTTGTCGTGCCAATACTATTTTTACAAATGTTGCCCTAACCGATGACGGTGATGTGTGGTGGGAAGGTATGACCGATAAAGCGCCCAAACATTTAATTGATTGGCAAGGCAACGATTGGACACCCAAGTCAAAAACACCGGCAGCTCATCCAAACTCTCGTTTTACGGCACCGGCCAGTCAATGTCCGATTATTGACAAAGAATGGGAAAATCCGGCCGGTGTTCCGATTTCGGCATTCTTATTTGGCGGACGTTTGGCCACAAATACCCCACTTGTTTACCAAAGTTTTAACTGGCAACATGGTGTATGTTTAGCCAGTACCATGGGGTCCGAAAAAACGGCTGCCGCCGAAGGCACAATGGGCGAAATTCGCCGTGATCCGTTTGCTATGTTGCCGTTTTGTGGCTACAACATGGGCGATTATTGGACACACTGGCTCAATATGGGGGCAAAATTAAAACATAAACCGCTGATTTTCCGAGTCAACTGGTTCCGTAAAGACAAAAAAGGCAACTTTATGTGGCCAGGTTTTGGCGACAATATGCGTGTGTTAGACTTTGTCGTCGGGCGTTGTAATGGCACAAAAACAGCGACAGAAACGGCCCTTGGATGGATGCCCGTTTATAATCAAATGGATTGGAGAGGCCTCAAAATGAGCGAAAAAGAATTTGACGCTTTAATGGCCGTTGATTCAAAATTGGCCTTACAAGACGTTGTCGCACAACGCGAATATCTGGCCGGATTTGATCGACATCCGAGCGATTTTGATGCCGAACTTGATTTATTGGAAAATCGTTTAAAACGAATGAAATAAACTCAATATGTATCAGAAAAAGGCCTCGCCAATTCAATTGACGAGGCCTCTTTTATAAGGGTTTTATTACCGATAATCTTCAACATTGGTACAAGACATATTGGATACATCAAAAGTACCCCCGCCTATCATAACACTATCGGTATCGGAACAACTCATACTGCTTGCTTCAATAATGCCAGATTGCATATTCAACGTTGATGAATCGGTAAGGGCTATACTACCCGATTTAAGAAATCCACCACTCATATTAATAGCTGTTTTTGAAACAGCAAAACGATTGGCATTAACAATCTTTCCTGATTCCATAGTAAAAACGGCATTAGATAAAGAGGCATTGTACATCACCAAGTTTCCTGTGCCTGTTCCATCCATATTCGTGTCTGAATTATCAACAAGAGTCATTGTCCCATCAACAGATAATTTATCCACCAACACACTATGACTGTTTAAATCCAATTGAATATCTTGTCCGGATTCAATTTTCAATTTGCAATGAGAGGCATTCACATCAGACCAAACCGTTGCCGTAACCGGTGTCCCATCAGCGGGTATATTAAATATAGCGGTTGTACCATCAACAGTAATCGTATCTGTTGAGTCTCCAATTTTAAAAGCCTGATAAAAAGCCTCTTCACACGGCGTTAAACATTCGCCTGTATCAAAATCTACCGGACCACCATTTGAACACAAACAGGCCGTTTTATCAGAAGACAACGTCGTATTTTCGGGACACGGCGTACATACATCATTGACCATCACACCGTTGCATTCTTCGTCATCATTTTGGCCACCTCCCACGACTGCATCATAATAAAAAATAAGCGTATTTTCTTCTTTACATTTACCTTGAGCAGTACCTTCTCCGTTGATAGTCAACAATACACCCTCGGGCAACAAATCATCAGCCAACATTTCGCAAACTTGTTTTTCAATACCGGAAATTTTAATCCCGCCGGTGATACCGTCTGTGCCTTTTTCCAATGTAATGATATATCCGGCAGTGGACTTTTCTGGCCACTCGGATAAAGACAAATCGCTACCACGGTTAACCTGAGCAATTAAATCCACAGCGCGTAAATTTACATCATTCATAGTCGTATTTGCACGGTATTTATCCATGCCATAGCTGTAGCCGGCAATTCCACCGATACTTAACACACCGATAATAGCGAGTGTTCCCAGCATTTCTACCATACTGCGTCCGGATTCATACTTTATTTCATTCATACTTTACTCCTGTAAAAAAATCGCCGTGATGAGTGGCGACTGGAAGTTCGTAACTATTAGAGCAAAATAGTGCAACATATTCGTTAAAGGGGGAAACCCTAAAAACTTATTTTGATGCCTCCCAGCCGTGCCGGAAAGCATTTTTATCGTCTTGCACAGACGTGCTCTACAGAGGTTACGACACCCCAAAACGCACATCACACGTTTCAAGAATGACTCTATCAAACTTCATGTTAAAATGCAATGATAAAATTTCAAATGAACAAGTAAAAATAATTAAGGTCTTAAACGCTATTTTATCTTGGTTTACATCCGCAATATCGTTGGCGGTACATATTAAATTCTGTTTCCACCGCTTGGCGTAATTGCTCACCCCCATTTTTACGCCAATTCGTCATGTCATAGGCAATACCGACGTCATCAGAGGCTCTTTGTCCCGCCCGACATACTTGATCAAAATCTTTATATCTGGAAATACCCAAAACAGATGAAAAGCTGGTATAACCGTTTTCTTTGGCATATTCGGCGGCTCGTTTTAAACGCAAGTAAAAACAAATATCGCACCGCCGACCTCGTTCAGGTTCATTTAACAATCCTTTTGTTGCCTCATCCCACACGCAAGGGTTATAGTCCAACTCAATAAACGGTACGTTAAAAGCATCACACACCCGTTTATTTTCATCCCGCCGGCGTTCATATTCTGATAAGGGGCGAATATTCGGATTATAAAATAAAACGGCAAAATTGTCGCCCCGTTCAGCCAACATTTTTATCACGCCCCCGCTACAAGGAGCACAACAAGAAACCAATAACATTTTTTCATTTTTCATAAAGCCAGTATATCATAATATCACGGATTTTTCAAGTTCTTCTTGACGAGAGGTATTTATCAAGATATGCTCTATTGCATGGTGGAATTATACTTAAAATTATATCGGTGGTGGATGACGTGGCCTCAAAAACTCAGATTTTTGTTGGTCGGGGGCTACAATACTGTCTTTTCATATATTCTGTTTGCCGGATTATTGTGGGGATTAAACGGTCAA
>JAFXFY010000058.1 GCA_017513365.1 Alphaproteobacteria bacterium
ACACCATTGTGATGAGAACAACATCCACGGCCGGCATGTGCATTAAAAGACATTATCAGAATAACAATCAATATAAATAATTTTTTCATATTTCCTTCCTTTACTGTTTGTTGCTGAGAATAGACTTCCACTCAAAAAATCCCTTACCCCCGTGTATGCTGACCACGAAGTTTTCGGGTATTGCTCCAAAGAATTTTTAGATTTGTATCTTGCATTCTTATTTGATCTTCATAAATTGCTTTAAATATTGCTGCCTGACATTTTGCCTCATAGGACCGTTCATATGAGCTTAAAAATTGCCACGCCGAAGTCAATTTCAAATGAGCTGCCAACATAGATGGCGTCATCCCTTGATTATTTTTAATAAATGGATTGGGATTAAAATGACCGGTTAAATAAGCAATATCAAAAACATTCTCCGGAGTTGCTCCACCTTCTTGTTCAGTTTTGTACTGTATCGTATTATGTCCCCGTAAATTCCCGCTTTTAACCACAATATGCAACAATGTATCACCATCCGCATTTTGAGCATCCACACTATATTTATCTTTTTCTAACAATGACTTAAGTTGATTAACCTGTGGTAAAATCTGTTGAAATGGCTTTGTTTCAATTTCCTGTAATACTTGCAATAAGGCACTATCCATTTTTTCCATAATACATTCCTTTCATTAAAAAATAATGAAGATAGATTATCATAAAATATGATTTTTTACAAGGAAAAACTATCGTCCACCCTTACCGTGTAAAAAGACTTGAGGCGGAACGGAAACTTTATCTGAAGTCTGATTTTTGGGGGCTTGAGATATTTGTGGTGTCTGATTATCTCTGTGGACCACAGGCGGTGGTGGCGGCACCATGCGTCCCTCTTTAAATAAATGCCCCCTGTGTTTATCTTTGTCATAATCTGCATCTATTGCAACACTTATCTGAATATCATCACTCAAAACTGACAATATGTCTGAAAGCGACCGTTTGGGCTGTTTATCCACAGCATTCGCCTCCGAGTCTTTTGTTTCAAAAGAGGCAAGTACATCATCAAAAGAAAAAGAATCAGTCATAGCTCCCAATTCCTCCTCATTCGGAACGCTATCCATTGCCTTACCATTCATATAAAAAATTTCTGTTTTATTGCCCTCTAAATCATACTGTTCACACAATCCATCCTTTTGCCCCAAAAGATAATTAGCTACTTCTTTTATTTTTCCATTATCATAATAATCAATACAATTACCATCTAATTGACCGGCTGTATATTGAGCTTTTCTAATCACAGTGCCGTCTTCACGATAATCAACACACTCAAATCCATGGTATCCATATTGATCTCTTGCCCCATTTTTATAATAGGCATCTTCTTTGACTTGACCATTCGCATAACGTTGCAACACATGTCCGTTTAATTGATTGTTTTTATAACTCACTTCTTCATAAATCACACCATCTTTAAAATCTTCAATTTGCAAAGAACCATTATAATAATTCATCATTTGCTTTTCGGGCCCCTCTTGAGAATATTCGCAAAAAGTACAAGCTTGCGTCGTATAATTATACCCAAAGTATTGATGTGGTTGTTTTTTCTCATCATCATAAAAAGTTTGAACGAAAGCAATTCTATCTCCGGAAAGAATACTATCTTCATAATCAAAAGATTTCCCGTTTTTAATATCTTGCTTTAATTCGTCTAATTTTGAAAATATCTTTTTTTGTTCGACATTTAAGTCGGTTGGTAAGTTTTCAAACAGCTGTTTATCCTCTTGAGGCATTATATTTCTCCATTATTATCTTACTTTTATTATATCATTAATCTGAAATTTTACAAGTCCTATCCTTTTTTTTCAAGTTGACAAAAACTTAATATTTGATTATAAAACTTCCACCAGTACAGGAGAAAACATATGAAAGGTTTTATGGACGCAATTATATTGTTATTCGTAATACGAGGAATATCCTATCTACTGTTTCCACAGTGGATACAACGCTTTGTCGCCGAAAATATTGTTAATTTACCGATTAACAGAATGAAAATGTTTGGTATTTTTCAATTGGTTCTTGCCTTAGTAATATATATTTATGTCAGCAAATACGTTGGAGGATAAATCAAAACTTCCACTTCGCCCAAAAAAGTGCCACATTCCCTGAGTTTCTGGAAAATCCGGGAACGTAAGTACCTTGAATGGCAAGGCGTTTATATTCCAATGCCACTAATGGTAATGCCCCAGGAAACGGAATATAATCAAAATCGGAGCGGGCCGTTATAAAAACGGTAAAACCGGCCCCTACTCGCCAATTACCGTCCTCATCCAAACGCCAATTTTTTTGCCAAGCATATCCGGCGATCGGTTCAAAATCATTATGAGAATCTTTAAATGCCATAGCATACAATGAATGCTGATTTCCTTTTTCATCTATATAGTATTTACCAAGACCACCACCCCAAGGACGCTCATTATATTCCTTAATTTTATATCGGTCATACGTATAGCGGTTATGCCATGTCCGAATGGGTACATATAATTCATACTTATCCGAATGAATTGTTGACGATACATTAGATTTTACACCATTCCACAGACCTGACCATTCTAACGCCAACACAGGCGTAGACACCCATACGAACCCTAATAAAAAACCGGCAATTAATTTTTTCATACACAAAAGAATGGGTTTATTTTTCAAATTTGTCAAGATTAAAACAAAATAAATGAAATTCTTGCTTGCATTTTATATGTTTTTTTAGTAAACTTTACCCCATTGGTTTAATTTAAAGGAATATATTATGTTAGATAAGCAATTTAATCCGGCCACAGCCGAAAAAGAAATCTTTAAAAAGTGGGAACAAAATAACTTGTTTGCGGCCCGTCCGCAATCCGGAAAACCGCCGTTTTCCATTATCATTCCGCCACCTAACGTAACGGGTGTTTTGCATATGGGTCATGCTTTGGATAACTCTATCCAAGACGTATTATGCCGTTACAAACGGATGAAAGGTTTTGACTTATTATGGCAACCGGGGATGGACCATGCCGGGATCGCTACACAGGTGGTTGTAGAAAAATTGCTGGCGAAAGAAGGTAAATCCCGTCATGATTTCGGCCGTGAAAAATTCATTGAAAAAGTATGGGAATGGAAAGAAAAATCCGGCGGTCAAATCATCAATCAATTAAAGGCTTTAGGGGCCAGCTGTGATTGGGACAGAACTCGTTTTACAATGGATGAAGGCTTATCCGCTGCCGTTCGTAAAATCTTTGTAAAAATGTTTAAAGATGGACTAATTTATAAAGATAAACGCTTAGTAAACTGGGATTCCAAATTACAAACGGCTGTGTCTGACTTAGAGGTTATTCAAAAAGAAACCGTCGGAACAATGTGGTATATGAATTATCCGGTTGAAAATGAACCGGGTCGCTTTATTACTGTTGCGACAACTCGTCCGGAAACATTCTTTGGGGATACAGCCGTGGCTGTGTCTGCCGAAGATGAAAGATATAAAGACATTATCGGTAAAAATGTGATTTTGCCGATTGTTAATCGCCCTATTCCGGTGGTTGCCGATGAACACGCCGACCCAGAAAAAGGAACGGGTGCCGTTAAAATTACGCCGGCTCATGACTTTAACGACTTTGAAGTCGGTCGCCGTCATAACCTGCCAATGATTAACATTTTGGATGTGCATGCCAAATTGAATGAAAATGTACCAGCTGAATTCCAAGGTATGGACACCATGACGGCCCGAGCCAAAGTTTTGGAACGCATTAAAGAATTGGGATTATACGTTAAGGAAGAACCCAATCCGATGACTATTCCATATGGCGACAGAACAGGTGTTGTCATTGAACCGTATTTGACAGACCAATGGTTTGTGGATACCAAAGAAATCGGTCGCCGTGCGTTAGAGGCCGTTGAAAATGGCTCAGTTAAAATGTATCCGGAAAATATGAAAAACACCTACTATGAATGGATGCGTAATTTGCAACCGTGGTGTATTTCCAGACAACTGTGGTGGGGACACCAAGTACCGGTTTGGTACGGTCCGGATGGTCATATGTTCTGTGAGGAAACGGAATTAGAGGCAAAAATTGAGGCCACTAAACATTATGGTGAAGAAACACCTCTGCACCGTGATACCGATGTATTGGATACTTGGTTTTCTTCCGGTTTGTGGGCATTTTCCACAATGGGATGGCCGAATGAAAGCGATGAATATTTAAAACGATACTACCCGACTTCCGTCTTGGTTACCGGCTTTGACATTATTTTCTTCTGGGTTGCCAGAATGATGATGATGTCCTTATACGCTATGGAAGAAATTCCATTTAAGGAAATTTGCTTCCACGGATTGGTACGTGATGAAAAAGGCCAAAAAATGAGCAAATCCAAAAACAATGGGATTGACCCGTTGGAAATGATTGCAAAATATGGTGCCGATGCTTTGCGTATGAGTTTGTTGGTTCAAGCCGGCACAGGCCGTGACGTTTTGATTGGGGATTCCCGTGTGGAAGCTTACCGCAACTTTGCCACCAAAATTTGGAACAGCGCTAAATTCTGTGAAATGAATGATTGCAAAGTGGCCGAAGATTATAATCCGGCCGGCGTTAAATTACCGATGAACGCTTGGATTATCACCAAATTATCCGAAGCCGAAAAAGAAATTTCCAACGCCATTGAAACATACAGCTTTAATGACGCCACGCAAACGGCTTACCACTTTGTATGGGGTGTGTTCTGTGATTGGTATTTGGAAATGGCAAAACCGGTATTCTATGGCGACAGCGAAACAGCCAAAAAAGAAACACGGTCCACGATGGCCTTTGTGTTTGATAAAATTTTGGGCTTACTCCATCCGTTTATGCCGTTTATTACCGAAGAATTATGGGATAAAACGGCCGAGCGCAGTGAAATGTTGATGGCATCCGCTTGGCCGAATGTGGCAGAATATGAAAATCTTGAGGCAACACGCAAAGTGGATTGGGCCATTAATATGGTGTCCGCTATTCGTTCGGTACGCAGCGAAATGAACATTTCCGCCGGTGCCAAAATCAAATTACGTATTCAAGAGGCCTCAGATGCCCAACGTGGCTTAATCGGTGAATTTTCTCAAATGATTTCATTTTTGGCCCGTGTGGAAGAAATTGATTTCGTATCCGAACCGGTAAAAGGCGCCGTTTCAACCGTTTATGACGGTATGATTATGATGATTCCGTTAGAGGGGTTAATTGACGTGGATAAAGAAAAAATGCGTCTGACGAAAGAAATGGATGCTTTATCCGGCTTTATTGAACGCACACTCGGACAACTGGCTAACGAAGCGTTTGTATCCAAAGCACCGGAAAAAGTCATCAACGACAAACGGGCATCTTTGGCCGAGGCTCAAGATTCCATGAAAAAATTGCAAGAGGCCTTTGACCGAATCGCCGGATTGTAATAAGGTATTGAATATTATTGATTAAAATCGGCCCCTTTGTAAGAGGCCGATTTTGCATTATTATGATGAGTGTTGAATTAAATAGAAGTCATATATCATAAAAAAATTTTCGGTTGCGAAGCGACCGAAAAGAGATTGTATTTGCCTTTTAAAGGGCAAATACAAAAGCAGTTAGCCCTAAACAGGGCTAACTAAGCTCAAAAACCGGTCGGTTTTTGAAAGAGGGTTTAAAAGCGGGAAAAACCTAAAAACACAAGGCGGAGAGGCTGGCGTTACGGTTGCCGTGGCTGTAGTAGATGAGGACGTTACCAGAAGACAGATTCACGTCGAATGCGACAGAAGAACCTGAGGGATTAGCAGACCACCCCCACAAATCCTTGCCTATCATCATATTAGGGCAAGCACCATTACCCATAGCCCCACCCCATGAGGGACATAACTGTTCCATAGAGGCAAGCTCTCGGCCTTGTTTCTTACACCACGCAAACGCCGCCCACCACGTCATAGCCGTACTGCTGTGGCAATAGGTGTGTTTGTTTACGGCACCTTCAAATTCTACACCGCCGTTGCATGTTCCGGCGATAGATGGCTTGGCAAAGATGCCAACGGAAAGTGTGATTAACAAAATGAGTAAAATTTTTTTCATATTTTTTCCTTTCTTTATTTACTGGGAACTGGACAAACGGCATTAGACGAATTCATCGGCAAGCACACACCAAACAATAAATCTTGGGCAGAAGCCGAAGCCGCCGTGCATTGTTCGTCCGTATATTTTAAATGGCAATATTGGCTGGACGGACACTGTTTAATCTCTTGGAGTGTCGTAGAACTGTCAATGGCCGATGTACAACCACTGTATGATGTATTCATCGGCGCACAAGCACCGTAAAGTGTTGTACCACTGGGTGTACCGGCATCCGCCGTTTTGCCACACGATTCGTCAGCATACTGTAAATTACAATATAACGATGAATTGGCACACGCTTTGATCTCTTGCAACACATTGGTATTATCAACAACCGATGTACAACCGCTGTATGATGTATTCATCGGCGCACAAGTACCGTAAAGTGTTGTACCAATCGGTGTATCAGCGTCAGCCGTTTTGCCACAACTTTCATCTGCGTATGTTAAATTACAATAAAGGGCGGAATTGGCACAAGCTTTGACCTCTTGCAAATCAATGGTTTCAAGGCCATCTGAACGGGTATGAGCCACCATTTTATACGCGCAATCATATGTTTTTGTTACAACCGGTTCATTAAATTTATACGCACAATCGTATGTCTTGGTGACCGTTGGCTCAGTAAATATCGCCGAACACATGCCATCGGATTTGATACATACGCCCGCCGTCGTCCCACATAATTCAGTATTCGGACAACACCATTTGGCTTTATCCGATTCACACAATGTTACCGTGGCCTCATCACACGTAACATCAATACACATATCTGCCGATTCATTCGGTTTTTGTGTCAACGGACATTCTAAACACACTTTGTCGGTTTTGTGACAAATCCCATAAAAATCCGGTGGACAATCGGCTACACTTTCACACGCTATGGCCGGAAATCCCGTATCCGCAAATGCAAAAATCAGGGCATTATCCCCTTTATCGCATAATGGACGGGTGTATTCGTCATAGGCATATAGTTCAACTTCGTTATCTTGTTCCATTTTTAATAAATGGTCGCAAACAGCATCAGAAA
>JAFXFY010000059.1 GCA_017513365.1 Alphaproteobacteria bacterium
ATCAATAAACATACCGGAATTGCGAATAGCTTTTACACGACCGGCGACTTTCACAACATCTTCAGTTTGCACATCATTTTCCAAAGTGGCATACTTTGTTTCCAACTCTTCGGCTGTTGCCGTTGGTTTATAGATATGCGGATAAGCATCAATCCCTTGTTCTTCCAATGTTTTTAATTTATTTAAACGAACTTGGCGTTGTTCGCTACCTGCGATTTCTTCGGTCATATTTTCTCCTTTTGTTGACGTATTTTTGCTTAATTTATCTTTTTTTTGCACATAAGTCAAATAATTTGATGACATTTCATAAAAAAAAGTATATAACCTTTCTTATAAGCTCATCAACCTTAATTTTTTATGAAAGGTATAACAATGAAAATATCATTAATTCAGGCTTTAAAATCCCCTTTTGAAAAACGTTTTCTAATTCCGTGCATCATTTGGGCGGTTATGATTACATGGGCCTATACCTATATACAGATAACGAAAGACTTATCTTTTATGAATAACATCAGTACTCATTGCTTTATGCTATTACCATACATTGGCGGTCTAATAATGATGATTGGATATTTTTCATCTTTTTCCCATAATGCGTTATCGGGTCAAACAAACCTCTTTAGCTTTCCTAATCGCTCCTTGTTTGTAAATGGAGTCAAAACGTTTTTATTTACGTTATCCTCTTACCTTATCATATTCAGTGGCGAAATTATAGCTATTGCCGGTCTAAGATATCTGCCAACCGGCATCGGATTATTTTCTTTTATCTTTATGCAAGCCTTTATGTTTTTATATTTACTAACAGCATGGACTAAATTCACGGACACCTTATGTATGGTCGAACCACTAAAGATTGTTAGTACCTCACAATTGCTGGGCAAAAACTGGCCCTCTTATTTAAAAATAACACTGTATATGCTTATTGCCATTTTAATTTTGGCCATTCCGACCGGGCTTATCAGATTATCTGTTTTGTCATTGGCTTATACATATTCTTGGATTTCTTATCCGGGTATTTTTGTTATGTCTTTTTTGTATCTGTATCCGGTATTTGTGGTTTTACATATTATGGCTCAAGGGTATGCCGGCATTAAAAATAATGCTCCAACGATTCCAGTAAAACAAAAAGAAGGGACACAACCGATTGCGGTCCGCAAAACCCAATCAGTTCAAAAGGTAAAAACACCAAAAGGGACTTCAAAAAACAAACCGCTAACCCAAAAAACACCATCAAAAGTGAAAAACACTTCCAAAACATTAGCCAAGAAAACTCAAAAATCGGTCAAAAAGGGAAAATAAACAATGACTGATTTATGTCCTTATTTCGGTAAATGTGGTGGGTGTATCTATCAAGATATGCCCACGAATGATTATCTTGACATGAAAAAACGCTATGTTATGCGTTGTTTTTCCGATTATGGGTTAACCCCTGTCATTGAGGACATTATTTCAATCCCAATACATTCAAGACGTCGGGCTTGTTTTGCCTTTCATAAAGGACACCTTGGTTTTAACGAAAATAAAAGCCATACCATTATTGACATTGAAGAATGCCGTCTTTTAACAGATAACCTATGCCACATCTTATCACCTCTCAGAACCTTTATTAAATCGCTGAACGGATCGGGAGATGTTTTTGTTTTGGATACACCATACGGTATTGATATGCACATCAAAACAAAAAGCAAAGAG